>CAZDGT010000189.1:0-15775 GCA_964504905.1 uncultured Bordetella sp.
AAGCGGCCATGCTTCTTATTCGCAAGCGCCGCGCCCACAGCCGCCGGCGCCTGGTAGCCGATGCCCGCGCCGCCCTGCGCTCCGATGTAGTGGTAGGGCTTGCTGAAGTTCCACAAGCGCGTGGGCCAGGAGCTGACGAAACGGTCATTCGATACCAGCGACCAATCTTCATTCTTGATCTGCGCCCAAATTTCCGCCGAAAGACGGGCGGTGCTGATGGGCGTGGCGTCCCAGGCAATGGCGGCAAGCTCGCGGTTGCGAGCGCGGCCAGCCTGGTTTTCCGCTGCGATCTTGGCGCCGCGTTCCTGGAGCGCACGGCGGCGGTCTGGCGTGATCAGTTTCTTCACCGCCTCGATCAGCTCTGGCAGCGTGGCTTCGGGGTCGCCAGTGATGGCGAGATCGGCTTCGACGTAACGGCCGAAATCCTGATAGTTGGATTTGTGATTCAGCTCGACGGCGGAAACGGTGATGATCTTGGCGCCTGCCTTGGTGCTGGGGTGCGACTCCATGCCAAATTTGTTGAGGCCGGTCATCTTGTGAGTGATGCCCCACAGGTCCTGAGCTTCAAGGCCGAGAATGATGTCGGCGTCGGCAACGTTGGGAGTCGCTATTACTGCGCCGGGATGACCATATAAAGGATGTGCCGACGGGAAGTTCATGCGCATGCGCTGATCCTGCACGCGGGCTTGCAGCACTTCCGCAAGTTCGGCAAGAAGTTCGATGCCTTTGGCGGTGCGCGCCACACGGCCGGCCACGATCACCGGATTTTCGGCGGCGACTAACAATTTTGCGGCTTCGGCAACGGCGCCGGAATCGCCCTGTGGCGGAGCGCTCATCACCAGCTTAGGGATGCGCAAATTCTTTTCCGTGACAGGCTCTTCCTGCAGGGCGCCGTCCGCCACGAGCACGACTGGCTCATACGGCGGCGTCATCGAAATCTTGTAGGCGCGAACGGCCGATTCGGCAAAGTGCGAAAGCGTGACCGGCGTGTCATCCCACTTGGTGTAATCGCGCACCATGGCGGCGGCATCCTGGACACTGTGGACCCATTCGGGATTGCCTCGGCGGTAATTCACATCCAAAATGTTGCCGAGCACGATGTAGACGGGTACGCGGTCGCAGTAGGCGTTGTAGATCGCCATCGAAGCATGCTGCAATCCCACGGTGCCGTGGGCCATGATCATCATCGGCTTGCCTTCGATCTTGGCGTAGCCGTGCGCCATGGCGACCGAGGATTCCTCATGGCAGCAGGTGAGCCACTCCGGGCTGGTGTTCTTGCCGTAGTTGATGAAGGATTCCTGCAGGCCGCGGAAGCTGGAGCCAGGATTGGCGGCGCAGTATTCCATGCCGAGCGACTTGAAGACGTCAACCATGAAATCGGAGCCCGGGCGCAGGTTGGAAGTGACCTCGGCGGCCGAACCGGTTTCCGGCCTGAGCGCGGCTTGCTGCGCGAGAGCGATGGGCGCGGTGGAGGCTAAGCCTGCGGCCGCAGCGCCCTTCAGAAATCTTCGGCGGTCGACGGGCTTCTCCGATTTATCGTCCATATGTGCCTCCTGCTGGGGTCAAATCTGGTCCGGGTCAGTTGCCATTATGTCACGGATGGTACCGGGAATCGATGTAGGATTCACTCTCAACCGTTGGATGTGGCCCCCGACTCGGTGCTGCTTTACAAAGTGACGGAGCAAACTCTCATCCTGGTCCGGACGGGTAGTCATTCTGAGGTTTTTGAGTGCTGGTCTGAAATCTGTAAGTAACTGTAAATAAACAAATAAATAATCTGATTCGGCTGCGTTAAGCAACTTTTCCTTGACTTCGCCAGGTGTGTTTCGCTATGATGACAGTTCATTCATTTGACGATTCACCGTCTGTAGTTGAACTCCAGCCCAGGTAACGATTCGGGGGAATGGCATCCCTGGGGTGAAGCTGGGATTACGTTTGGGAGATCAATGAAGCAACACTATTTTGTCGTGGTATTGGCTCACTCCCTTCACGGACGTCTGCGCCGAATCCACGTGCCCCATCAAGCGTTGTACGTGGTGCTGGGGTTAGCGCTATTTGGCTCTATCTCGCTATTCGGGATGGTTTCCAGCTATCTGCGGATGACTTGGAAGGTGGCCAATTACAATGCGTTGCGCGATCAGGTGAATACACTGCGCAACCGTTACCAGCAATTGCAGGCTGAGAATTCGGAAAAGAAAGAACAACTGGCGTCGCTGCAGTTGATGGCCAGCGAAGTAAGCCTGGCGCTGGGCCTGAAGCGTAATCTGGAAGGCGCCGACGATATCGCCAACGAAGGACCGCTGGTGCCGAGCTACCGCGAATCGATGGAAGAATATAACTTCCTGAAGTCGGCTAGCTTCTCGCGCGTGGACCGTTTATATGCGCGGCGCTGGCAGAAAAACATCGTGCCCACCATGTGGCCGGTGAACGGAAGGCTGCTCAGCCGATACGGTGAGCGCGAAGATCCGTTCTCGGGAGAAGGCGCGCTGCACTCAGGCGTGGATATTTCGGCTCCGATGGGAACTCCAGTGCACGCCGCCGCGGATGGCATTATCTCGCGGGCCGAATACTGGGGCGGTTACGGCAGATTGGTCGCGATTGATCACGGCAACGGGATGCATACCTGGTACGCTCACTTATCTCGGTTTGAAGTGGTGCCGGGGCAGGAAATTCGGCGTGGCGAGATACTGGGTTACTCGGGCGCCAGTGGGAAAGTGACCGCGCCGCATCTGCATTTTGAGGTTCGCTTGGGCGGGAGCCCGGTGAATCCGTATCCTTACCTGACGCGCTCCGCGATGCAGCAGCACGTGCAGCCGGACTTACCGTTCTAGCCCTCCGTAACTTTTCGAAACCCGCACCGGCATTCGACCGTCTAGAATGAATCTAGGTATGCGCGTGTTCCGCCAGCCCGCGTCGTTGCTCCGGCTTGTGTTGGCGCTTCTCGCATTGGCCAGCTTTGCGGCGGTTCAAACCGCAAGCGCCATTGAAGTTCATCCGGATCACCACGGCGGCCCCAACGATCATTGCTGCGCGGGCTGTCATGCGGGACATTTTCCAGTCCTGCACACCGTCGGTACCCTAGATCTCGCCACCCTTCCGGTGGCCGTCTGGAGAATGCTTGCTGAAGCGGCTCCCGACACTTCCGACGACGGCCGTACATTCAATTCTTCCCGAGCCCCGCCAGTTTCACCTTCCTCATACATCTGACGTATTTCTGCCGACTCGGCGCATTCCGCCTGGCTGGCATAGATTATTGCAGTTTTCTTTTCCAGAGGAGGCAGGTAATGGCATTTCGTCGTTTACAATTCTTGACTATTTTGGGTGTTTTGTTCCTCTTGGGCATTTTGCCCGCTACGGCACAGTCGCTCGGCAGTGCGGGGACGCTAGTAGGAACGGTGACAGACCCTTCAGGTGCGGAGGTGCCGAACGCTACGGTTACGCTTCTTCACCGAATTTCCAACTATCGACAGACAGTGACTACGGATAGCGGTGGTGCGTTCCGGCTAGCCAACGTGCCGCCCAACTCCTATCACCTGGAAGTGAGTGCACCAAATTTTGCCACCTCCGAGCAGGACATTGAGGTTCGAGGCACCGTACCGATTAGCGTGAAGATTCCGTTGACTCTGGCGGGAACCAAAACTTCCGTGACGGTAGAAGCGGCTGGATCCGACCTCCTTGAAAATGTTCCGTACGCCCACAACGATATCGATACTAGAACTCTCAATAAGCTACCAACTTCCTCTCCGGGCTCCGGATTGAGCGATGCTGTCATGCTCGGCAGCGGCGCGGTAGCAGCCGATTCGAACGGCTTCTTCCACCCGCTGGGCGACCACGCCCAGACGAGCTTTTCGATCGATGGGCAGCCGGTCAGCGACCAGCAAAGCAAGAGCTTTTCCACGCAACTTCCCGTCGACGCCATCCAGTCGATGGAATTAATCACCGGCGCACCGCCAGCGGAATTCGGCGACAAGACCAGCCTGATCGTAAATGCCGTGACAAAATCGGGCCTGGGGCAGAAGCCAACCGGGAGTATTCTGGGGCAATGGGGCTCATTCGGTACCTACACGGAAGAGGGTACTTTTGGCTTAGGCGGCTCTAAGTGGGGGAATTTCCTTGCGTTCAACTCCCTTCGCTCGGGGCGGTTTCTGGATACCCCGGAGTTCACTCCGATTCACGCCATTGGCAACAACGGCACTTTCTTCGACCGAGTCGATTATCAACCCACCGGCCGGGATGTCATCCATCTCAACATCTTTGCGGCGAGGAATTGGTTTCAAATTCCCAATACCTATGACCAACCGAATCAAGACCAGCGTCAAAAGATTTCTACTTTCAATTTTGCTCCTGGCTATCAACATACGTTCGGCGCCAAAGCGGTGCTCACAATCAACCCTTTCTCCCGCATGGACCGTGTGAACTACTATCCAAGCGGGGACCCGTTCAACGACACACCAATTACAATCGCGCAGCATCGAACTCTAACCAATTGGGGGCTCAAGGCTGACGTCTCGTACGCGAGCGGCCGCCACAACCTGAAAGTGGGCACTCAGCTCATGCAGACCCGTCTGAATGAGAACTTCTCTTTTGGCATCACGGACCCGAGTTACAACCCCGTGTGCGTCGATGATAGTGGCGATCCGCAGGGACTCCCGGCGGTGACGAATCCCGATAACTGCGCCGCAGCCGGGTTCATCGCCAATCCGAACCTGCTTCCTGGGCTGCCGCCCTTTGACCTGACGCGGGGCGGAAAACTTTTTCAGTTCCAAGGCAGCGCGAACGTCAATCAATACGCATTTTATGTTCAAGACTCCATCAAGTTCGGCAATCTTCAGGTTCAGGCGGGGCTAAGAGTCGATTCCTACCATGGCCTGGTAACGGATTCAAGCGTACAGCCTCGAATTGGATTCTCATACTTATTGAAACCGACAGGGACCGTCTTCCGCGCTTCCTACTCGCGCACTTTTGAGACTCCGTACAACGAAAATCTGGTTCTGTCGAGCGCCACCGGCGAGGGCGGCCTGGCGTCGAATGCCTTTGGAGCGGTAAGCGTTCCTTTGCCAGCCGGAAACCGCAATCAATACAATGCCGGCCTGGAGCAGGCCTTCGGCAAGCACCTGGTCGCCAGCGCCGACTACTTTTGGAAGGAGACCACCAACGCGTATGACTTTGGCACCGTGCTCAATACGCCGATTGCTTTCCCGATCTCCTGGAGGAAATCGAAATTGGATGGTATCTCGGCGCGTATAGGAACCACTAATCTGCGCGGATTCCAATGGTATACGACGATGGGACACACGCGGGCGCGATTCTTTGGGCCGGAGACTGGTGGTCTTGTCTTCAATAACGATGTAGGCGGCGACGCTGTTTTCCGGATCGACCACGACCAGGCGTTCCAGCAAACTACCAATCTGCGCTACCAACGCGGCACTGCCGGTCCCTGGATCTCCTTTACGTGGCGCTATGACAGTGGTCTGGTGGCGGGCTCGGTGGGAAGTCTAGACGATGCCTTGGCGTTGAGTGGCGCTCAGCAATCCGCCATCGGCTTTTTTTGCGGCAGCGCTCATCCGACTATCTTTACGCCGCTGACCGATGCCCAGTGCACTCCCTCGAACTATGGAGCGACGCAGATTGTAATCCCCAAAGAGGGAACCGCAGACGACGATCACAATCCGCCGCGCGTTGCCTCGCGCCATCTCTTTGACCTCGGAGTGGGCACAGATAATCTGTTTCACCGGGAACGCTACCGGACGACCCTTCGCTTTGCGGTTACAAACTTGACGAACAAAGTGGCTCTCTATAATTTCTTGTCCACTTTCAGCGGCACGCATTTCGTAACGCCGCGTGCCTACCAGGTAGCCCTAGGATTTGTCTTCTAGGCGTGCGCCTAGAGCGGCCTTAGTCGGCTTCCACAATCTTGTAGGAGCCGTTCCGGAAGGTGACTTCGCGGACTTTTCCATGAGGCCCAATGGCGCCGATGGAATTGCCGTTGAGGGCAATCTTGAGACCACCGGCGTTGCCGATGCGCAGAGTCGCCCCATTGGGCAGATTCAGGCTTTGCGTATCGCCGGCGGCAAATAGACGAGCGAGCATCGCATTTCCGCCCGCGTCGCGCAGGGAGACCCAAGTTAGCTCCGACGCTTGTATGTCGACATGGGCCTTAGCCGGCGCTCCGGCCGCTGGCGGCTGGGGCGGCGGAGCCACCGTCACCGGCTTGGGTGATGGTGACGGTTGCGCCGCAGGGGCGCTGGTGGCCGCGACGCGCTGCACGGCCGGCCCGGAAAAAAGATTCTGCCATGCCCACGTGCCAATGATGATGACGCCGATTCCAAGCAGCGCGAAGCCTCCCACTAACCGCCAGTCGGGTTTCCGCGGGAGATCTAGCTCCGCGGGAAGCGGCAAGCCAGTACGGACTCGCGGAGCGGGCTCGGGCGGTGGCTGAGTCTTGGCCTTGACTGGCTCGGGAACTGTCTTAGGCGCCGGCGCAGGCGCGGGCTCTACCCTGGATGGTGACATGCTGGTGGTCGCCGCGGCCGCTTGCGCGATTTCCGCGACTGGCGCTTGAGCAATCTCAGGGACTGACGCCTGAGCGACCGATAGAACCCCGGGCGGCAATGAAATCGCTTCCAGCTGGCGCGTCGTTTGTGCGCAAAAACCTTCCACCGCAGTCAGCAACTTGCGTACGCTGTCCTCAGTGGACGACGACTTTGTGTGCAGGTCCTCAATCAAACCGGACTGACCCTCGAGCACATGTTCCACGCGGCTGATGCGCCGGTCCATGTTCGCTTCCACTTCGCGGACGTAGGCGGCCCACTTGGCGGATTCGAGACCCCGTTCGCGGCGGTCTGAAAACAAGCGTGCTCCGGCACCGCTGTTGGTAACAGCAGGGAGGTGCGATTCCCGTTCCACCTCGCCACTGGCGTCAATCAGCAGCTGAATCTCTTCGCTGATGCGCAGCGCATCTCTGCGCGACAGGCAACGCCACTCCGTAGGCTCGTTGTTGTCATCGCTCAGATACAGTCCGAATCCGATCAGCTCATCCTGTTCTATGGCTTCCGTGATACGCGCGAATTGCGCAATTGTGGTGCGGCGCAAAGAAGTGGTGCCATCGAATGCGGCGTGGAATGCGGAAACTTGTTCAGCCGTGACGGGTCCGACGAATTCAGCGGTGAAATTTAACGATTCATTTCCGAAATCGAAGCCAAGCCATTCGCCTTTGGACTGATCGACGTGAATATCCTCAGTCAGCAGATAGAAGAACTTTTGGGCTTCATCCACTACGCTCGCGAGCTTGTGGAGCGGAACGCCCACACCGCCCCGGTTCAACTCGATACGGATTCGCAATCTTGCCATGATATTTACCTCAGCAGACCGCCACCGGACGCATGGGCTGTCTGAAATTTCTGTTCTCGCTTGGCTGCTTCCAAACTCTCGAAAATCTTGCGGCTAACGCGGTATTCGTTGGCCTGGCTTTGCCCTGCGGGTGGACGCATGATTTCCGGATCGAGTTCCGTGAGCCGATAAAAGTAGCGGGCGGCATCGGGGTAATCCCGGCGCTCGATGGCGGCTAGCGCCAGCCCTTTCAGCGCCGCGGTGGAGCGCGGGTTGATTTGCAGCAGCCGCTGCGAATATTTTTGAACGCGAGCCAGCTCGAAGACCTCCATGCTCATGGCGATCAAATTGGCCAGTGCCTCTTCGGCGTTGGGATCAATCGCGAGCAGGCGCTCGTAGTGCCGTTCCGCTTCATCGAAACTGCGCAGATGCTGCAGAGCCACGGCTTTGCCAAATAGCGCCCGCCGCCGGGATCCCTCAGACCAGCACTGATCGAAGCAATCCAAGGCCGCGCCGAAACGCTGCAAGCGCATGAGACAGCCGGCCAGATCCAGGCGGACTTCATCACGGTGGGGATCGAATTGCAAAACCGCTTCGAAGGCGTGAGCGGCGCCCTCCCATTGCTCCAGGCGGCGGAGACACAGCCCCAGCTGGCCCTGCGCGTAAACATGATCTGGAACCGCGACGGTCACAGTAGAATAATTTTCGGCAGCTTCTTCAATACGGCCCAACTCGAGTTGCAGATCGCCGCGCAAAATGTAGAAGTCGGCACTGAATTCGCCAGGCACACACAGTACCTTCAGCGCATCCTGCAGACGGCCTTGGCCGCGCAGCGCCAGCGCCGACTGAATGAGATCGTGGCCCGCGGGCTGCGCGACCGTGGCGGCCGTTCGGAGTTGGTTCATGGGAGAGATGCCACCGCGACTCGGGTGACCCCTTTCTTGATAAAAGTGAAACGGAGCGACTGCACTACGGGCCGCTGTCCGAGCTCGTCATAGAAACCAAGCGCACCGCTATTCAGGCGGGCGTCGGTCCAGTAATCCACTGGGCTGCCCTGTAGCGAGAGGGTGAACGCAGGACCGATCGCATCCATCCGAACCCGGATCAAGCCGGCGTTGCTTCCGAATGGGACCACTTTTCTGGAGTGCGCGCTTTCCACGCCTCCGACGACGCTGAAATGTTCCGCCACCAGCGTCACGCTGGCTCCGGGCTGCAGCAGACTTACGCGCGCGGCATAGTAGTCGCCCGCATCGCGAGTGCGGAACACCCAACCGACTCCCTTGCTGTCGGGGACCCATCCGAACTCGAGGCGATAATCCGCCTCGTCGCGCGATGGCTCATACACAGACATCAACCTTCCCGGTGGCAAAAGGGATCGGCGCACCCACCCCCCGCGATTCGTCCACTCGGCTGCCTGGCCGGGATGCGAAGTATCCGCAGCCGGGCGCACCCATAGCGTGAAACCGATGGCCATCAGGATAATCGTCAGCAGCGCAAGCGGACGCCAGTAACGGGATAATCGCGAGCCTTCCGGGAGGGTAAACGCCGGCGCGGCAATCTCGACTGGCGCGCTGCTCGCGGAGATATCCGGCTTAGCGGGGGCAGGCGCGGTCGCAGGCGCAGCTGGGAGGCGGTCCACGACGGGTTTGACGGCCGGGCGGACCATTTTGGGGATGACCATTTCCCACTGGGCGGCGGGTGCGGCGGACGGGCCGCTTGGGACAGGATCACGTGGACCAAGATCACTTGGGCCAGGATCAAAGGGCGCGATTATTTTTGGTGGAGGCGTGGGTATGGCCGGCACGAGCGCCATTGCAGGGGCAGGTGAGGCCTTTGCCACCGGCCTGATCCGAAGAGCCGGCTCCGCCTCCGGCAGGGAAGTTTTTAGATAAGTCCACGTGACCGGAAAACGGAACCACGCGACGTACTCAACCTCGGTTTCGGCGCCACCTTGCGGGGGCGTCTCAATGACGCCAAATCGAGTCATAGTTTGCTTCACGTCAACCGCGATATATTGGGTGCTAGCGCATCATCGACCTGCATATAGTAGCACACTGGGTAGATGGACTCAATCGCTATAGTTCGCTAATCTAGACGAGGGGTACTCCCATGGCGACAGACAGGAAATCGGAGCCCAAACTCGCCGAAGCAACCGCCAAAACGGCGGCAGTCTTGCAGTCACTGCAATCGCGCCTGAACCGGGACACATCGCCCGCTGAAACACACGACGAATTGGGGGAGGAACTACAGCACTATTTTGCCACAGCGCGAGAGAGTGCGCCACAACTTTCGAACGGGTCCAACAGCGTTCCCATTCCCAGCGAGATCCGAGCCCAGGTAATTGATGGTGTTGTGAATAAGATACTGCGGTCCTGGGGGGAGGCGGACGGGCAGGTTTCGGCGAGCATAAAGAGTGAAGTAGTCGGCCGCCTGGTGGAACACGTTCTTGCCGATTTGTTAAAGAAGGGCGGTACTCCGCGTTAAGGCAGGCGAGCCCAGCGCAGAACTTCCTCACTCAGAGTATTCAAACTGTTCGTCAGGCGATCTGCCTCCACATTGATGAGTGCGTAGCGTTCCCCTGAGGCATGGGGACATTCGATGAGCGCGCTGTGGTCCGCCCGCAGGTCGGGCAGCGATTCCGCAGTGACAGGCGAACCGCGCAACGCGGCGGCCAAATAAAAGAATGTCAATTCTGTGTGATCGGCGAAAATACGAAACGCATCGGGAAGAGGCGCTTCTCGATGGCCGACGCAAGCCTCCAAGCCCATAAGGGCCCGTGCCAACCGGCGCGTGCTGGCCAGCAGGGAGTTCAGAAGCGCGAGACGTTGGGGAGAAACGCCCGGCTCGACGGACGCTCGCTCGATGGATGCTTCGAGATTGGAGCGAGCCAGCCGCGCGGCCGCGCGCTGAGGGTCGGGATCACCGGGCGTCGGTATTTCCAGCAGACGCTCGCGGACTGCGCGGAAGTACAGGCGGAAAGCGTCGAGCATGCCGGCCAGGGTCTCGGCCACCTGGTGCCGCTCCCAGGTGGGCCACAGCCAGTAGGCGAGCAGGGCAATAACGCCTCCCGCAGTGGTATTGAGCAGGCGAGGGACCATCACCTCTCCCGGCGCCGCACCGGTGAGAGAGAGCAGCAGCACCACTAACGCGGTGATGCCCGTAACGGCGACTCCGTAGTGTGCGGCTCCCGCCCAACGAATGATAAACGCGAGCGCGGCGATCGAGATCAACGGCCTGAAGCTAGTCTCCGGCAGCGCGTGAAACAGCCCGGTTGCGAATACGAGTCCGCCAAACGTGCCTAGCAACCGCAGCACGCCTCTGCTGAAGGTTCCCGCGAAATCGGAGCGCAGCACCATGGCAGCGGTCATGGGGAGCCAGTATGACCGTCGTAAGCTGAAGCCGCGGGCGAGTGCATCCGCTATTGCGATGCAGACCGCCAAGCGAATCGCGTGGCGGCAAGCCGCCGAGTGCAGGTTCAGGTTGGCACGCAGGGTGGCGAGCGTGCCGTTGAGCCGCAGAGTCCAGTGCTTGGCAGCCTCGCCCCGCTCGAACTCCGCTGAGCCTGTCGGGGTGGTAGCCACGGCCAGGTCCTGCGCTGCGCGCAGTTGGCCCGCCAGCGCCTCCATTTGAAAACGCAAGTCGCGGAGAAGGGCGATCACAGCGGGCTGCGCGGTTGCGCCCGCCACGTTCAAGTTTTTCACCAAGGCCTCCAGCTCGGCCGTTTCATCGGCTTGCGGCGCAGATTGGCCGCCCGATTCAAGAGGCTCCGCAATGGACCTGAGAATCCGCGCGCAGGTGGTGAAGAACTGCGTGAGAATTCCCAGTGCGGGGCTATCGGGGCTCTCACGCAGCAAACGGGCGCGCAAGCGGCGCAACGCCAGCAGAGCTAGGCGAATGCGCTCAGCCTGACGCAGCAGAAAGCGAAAACGTTCGCCATCAAGGGAGCGGTCTCCGTCAAGCGCGGCCAGCGAGTTCTGAGCCTGATTGATCTCGGCCGTGGCGGCGGGGGCATCATCCGCCTGACGAGGAGGAGCCACGGCGGCACGCGAAAGCTCCAGGTAGAGAACTCCCAGGGCGCGGCGCTCGGGGAGATAACGACGCAGCGGCCAGAGGGCGAGCGAGAGAACGGTTTGGAGCAGCCCTCCCGCAAACGCGAAGAGTCCCGAGATAGCCGCATGGGCAGGATCCTGCGGCACCGCCGCGTAAATCAGCAAGAGTACCAGGCTCATGACACCCAGTTCGGAAGCGGACACGCTGAGGGCAATCAGCAGGCCAGAAATAAACGCCCAGCCACCGGCGACCGCCACGGCGAGAACCGGGTCGTGCCCGCTGACCGACCCCGCGAACACCGCGATTCCCACCAGAAAGCTAGCGCGCAGCATGTGGCGCGCGCGCGGGAGATAAGGGGCGTCACTATCGCGGAACGCCACGTTGAAAGCGCCGAGGGAAGCGACGACTCCGTTGGGTACCGAATGGAACACCGCCCCGGCGAAAAGCGGCAGCGCGACGCCGATGGCGCTCCGCAGGCCGAGCCACGGATTCATCTTGGCGCTGTCGAAGTGGAGGACGCTTTGCCGGAAGGCGAGCCAGGCGCTGGGCCGCGCTCCTTCCGCAGCGGGAGTCATAGAATCAGGATAAACGGCGGCCGTAACCTTCCACGCATACCGCCGTAACCTTGGAAGGAGCAAATACCGATGACTCGCCGAGGATTCGTTTTGGCGGCGCTGTTCTCGCGCCATCGCGGGATGGTTCGCCTGCCTGGCGGTACGTTCCGCATGGGTTCCGATGAGGACGCGCTCCTCAGGCAATTTCCCAATGCAGGACCAGGGTTGAAGAGCATGCTGCTGGCGGAGACGCCCGCTTCCGACGCAACGATTGCGCCGTTCTGGCTGGACTGCTATGAAGTTACGAACGCGCAGTTTCAGCGCTTCACGTTGAAGAAGGCGGCGTGGCAGAAAAACCGTCTCGGCGGCAACTACCTGCAGCATTGGAACGGAAATGAGTTTCCCGCGGGGCAGGCCAATTTTCCTGTGACCTTCGTGACCTGGGAAGCGGCGCTGGCGTTCGCGGAATGGTCCGGCAAGCGCCTTCCGACGGAAGCTGAATGGGAGTTCGCGGCGCGCGGCGGACGCAATAACGCGAGATACCCATGGGGCGATCAGGATCCGGATCCAGGCCTCGCCAATTACGCGGAATCCCGCGTCCACGCGCCTGTGAAAGTGGGGAGCTATCCGCGAAATCCTTACGGTCTGTTCGACCTCGCCGGCAACGTATGGGAGTTCTGCCTGGACGACTGGCGGGAACGCTATGCCGGCGGCGTGCGGCGCGAATCAGAATTGGACCGGCGCGGAATGCGCGATGTAAAGGCCGAGCGCCGGGTCATTCGAGGTGGCAGCTTCGATGGTGGCGCGTTCAATATGCGCGTGACGGCGCGCGACAGCCACGCGGCGAATAATCCCGTTGGGCATGTGGGTTTTCGTTGCGCGCTCAGCGCCTAGGACCGCGATCGGATCACTGTATCTCGACGCCGGAGACGGTTCCGTCGACGAGACGAATTCTTCCCAGCCGTTGGCCGCCGGCTGAGTACTGATACGTCTCGATCAAATGCCCGTCTTCGGTCATGGACAAGCGACCGGCCGGTGGAGCGATCTTCAATAGTTGTTCGCGATTCATTCCCACGGCGACTTTCTTGAGATCGTCCGCTGTGACTTGAGGTGTGGGAGCGGGGGCTGGGGCCGCCGCAGCGAGCGGCGCCGGGGGTGGCACGGAATTCGCTCTTGGCGCTGTATTAGAGGCGGGCTTTTGACGTTGGATCTCGCGGTATTGCTCCATGAGGAACGCGATCTCTTGGTTGTCCGGTGCCAAACTCACGGCACGCCGCAATGCATCTTCCGCCAAAGGAGCTGGATCGAACGCGAGTTTCCGAGCGTAATAAAGAATCGTTCCTTGCCAAGAAAGCATGTAGCCGGCTTTGGCTAGCGCGTAAGGATCCCTAGACGTCGTCAAGGCTTCACGCGCCTGTTGCGCGGCGGCCGATTGCGTCTGCTGCGGGTCTGCTGCCAGGGGATAACCATTTTGATTCACCATGGTGGCGCCCATAATTGCCAGGGCGTATTCGTCGCCAAGACGTGCGCTGATTTCCTTGTTGGCAGGCTCCAACGCATGGGCCCGATTGAGCAGGTTGATGGTCAATTCTTTGTCGGACAGTTTGAAGAATCGGGCGGCATTCGCCAGAGCCATGGCGCTGCTATCGGGTTTCGCCACTTGCATCCGCCAGGCGTCCGACGCCATCTTGAACCCCTGCGGATCGGCCAAGCGATGACCCGCCGCATCAATGCTGGCGGCTGGAAGCCCCGCCAATTCATCGGCAGGCGCGTTCTGGATCAGCCAAAGGATATGGCGACGCCGTGCGGGGATGGCTTCCGCTGGATTCAACGTGGAGTTGAGGAAGTAGTAATCGAGAAGGGCGCTGCGGGCTGCTCTATCGCTGGGATTGGTTGTGAGCAGCGCCTCAAACTGCTGGGCCTGCGCTGCGGGAAGCGGAGATCGCCGGGCTTGCGCTCCCGCTTGGGGCACGAACATCAGCAGGGCGGCAATGAATCCAAGTACGCGCAACATTCGCCCGTAACATCGTCAATTTCAAGCGGCGAACTTATAGGGCTCGCACCCTATCCGGCAGCCTAAGGCCGCAGGCTAGTGTTTACCGGGTTCCATCGCTTTGCCCGCGCGCTGGGACATGATATAGGCTTCCATGGCTTTCAATTTGGGATCGTCATCGGCGAGTGGCTTGCCCTTGGCCGGATGCTGGATGCACCAGTTGATCATGTCGCGCAGCAGGGCCACGCGCTGCATTTGCACCTGATACTTGGGATACGTTTCAGGGTGCGTGTTGGACGCGTTGGGATGGCACATATCGCAACTGACGCCCACGGTACCGCCGAACGCTTTCGCGTCGTGGAAAATGCGGTTGCCTTCGGCGACAAATTTTTCGTATTCGGTTTTCCAGACAAACTCGTCGGCGGCGGTGAATCCGGAATAGATGCCGCTTTGCTTTGCCGCCGCCGGAGCCGTGGAGCGCACTTGCATGGCGACGTCCTTCGGTCCGTAGTTTTTCGCCATGATCCAGTTGGAGCCCGGATTCTTATCGCGCCACACGTCCATGAATTTCTCGGCAACCTGGAAAGCGCGGCCGCGGTCGAGCGCGGTGCCAGGCTTCAGGCCGTCGATCACAATCTGCGTCTGGTTATCGCACAGCGTGATAATTGTCTCGAGGCGATCTCCCGCAACTGCGGCAGCGATCACCAACAGCGAGCTTCCCACTACGATCGGTAAGGCGCGTTTCATCCTGGGCTCTCCTCAGTAGGTCTTCAGCGATGTTGCGGGCGGCAGGTTGGTGCGGCCCAGGGATTTCAAATAACTGGCGGGGACAGTCATGGGATTGCGGTCCCATAAGTTGTAAACCATATCGACCAAGCCATCGGCGTTCACGTTGAGCTGGCCATCGCCGCAGCCATCGTTGGGATCGAAGGGATTGGCGCGGTCCATCGCCACCGTCAACTTGGGCAGACCCTCGGGGGCGTAGGGCCAAGGCCACGCGGTAGACAGCAGGCCGTGGAAATTGATGTTGCCGATGCGGTTGCTCAGTACCTGGTGCGTGTGGCCGTGAATCACAGTCACCGTCTGGAAGGGACGCAAGATGGCCTGCACTTCATCGGCGTCGTCGGTCCAGAAGTTCCAATCCTTGTAGTATTTGTAAAGCGGCGAGTGGGAGAACACGATGATCGGCGTGGTCTTCGGAACCTTCTTCAGATCGTCTGTGAGCCACTGGCGCTGTTCCGCGCCCACCTCGAATCTGGACTGCACGCCATTGTCGAGTCCCGCGACGGTGTGCATGCGCTCTTCCGCCGTCATGCCGCGCGCGGTCCAAAAATCTTTCTCGTTGACGCTCATCAGCACGACGAAGTGCACGCCTTTGTGGTCAAAGGAATAGGTCGGCTTGCCGAAGTAATCCTGCCAGTTCTGACCCATGTCGAGGAACCAGTCATGTTCGCCTACCATCATGCGGATGGGGGCTTTTAGACCTTTCAGGATCTCGCGGCCGATATCGAGCTCTTCCTTCGCGCCCAGCTGCGCCAGATCGCCGCCAAAGAGCACGAAGTCCGGTTGTGGGTCAAGGCGGTTCACATCATCCACGGCGCGGATGGCGGCGCGGATGAACTGGTCGTTCAGTTTCGGGGAATAGAGGTGCGTGTCGGAGACGTAAGCGAAGGTAAATTTCTCGGGTTTCGGACTTTGCGCGTGCGCCACTTCCACTAACTGGAAGGAGTGGGGCGGCAGCAGACTCTTCGCGGTAGTGACAGCGGCGCAGGCGCCCATCACTTTGAAGAAGTCGCGGCGGTCCAGGCGATGGATAGCCTGCATCACATGGTCGCGCTGTTCATACCAC
>CAZDGT010000190.1:0-7291 GCA_964504905.1 uncultured Bordetella sp.
CACCCCCGCCATCCACCCGATAGGCGCCCGGATGTTTCACATTGCCAACCACAAAGACACGCCCTGCCTGTGGCACACGGACTTCTTCCCCGCCATGCAAAGTTACGTTCCACCGCGGATCGGAAACGTCCAGCAGTTTCTTTACCGGAATGCGCTCCACGAGTGCAGCGCCGCCGGACTCCGCGGGCCGTGTCAGCAATATCTCCAGTCCTGCGTCTTCGGTTAATCCTTGAGCGCGCGTCAGAGCTTCAAGCAGCGTGGTCTTGCCCAGCGCCTGAAAGGTGAGGGGCGACCGCACCGCTCCCGCCACGCTGATCGGCCGGCTGTGATACTCGGCAATGGTGACCGTCACTGCGGGATCCACCAGAATCTCTTCCGCCGCGAGTGCATCAGCGAGCAGGGTCTCCAGTTGCGCAGGCATCAGCCCGCGCGCATCTATCTTCTGCCGCAACATCGGCAGCCGGATCAGCCCGTCATCGCTCACCCGCACGGTTCGTGTCAACTCTGGCGCCCCGTATACCGAAATGGCCAGAAGATCGGTCGCGCCAATGGGCTGCGCCGGCAGATTTGATCCAGCCTGTTCCCCCTGCGCCAGCACATTCCCTGCGAGCGCGATCATCCACGCAAACACCCAAATATTCCGCATATCGTGTCTCCCGAACCTGATTCGCACATCAGTTGGTGTAGTCCCGTACCGCTTTGTCTCAGCAGGAGTGCCCTGTGCTCCGCTCTCAAACCGTATCGGCACACGTCTGGCGGAGTAATAATGATCGGCGCGTAAAAATAGAGTGAAAACCGGAGGAAACTAAATAGGGTTACGGAGTGGTTCCGCTGAGGCTACCACTGGCCGAACTCGCGGCGTAAGGGTTCGGCGCCTACCGCCAGACCTGATACCACTTCCGCGAAGGTGTTTCCAAATCCATATACGGCGAGTCCACCAGATGTCCGTCCAGCGTGGCGCGCGGATTATCGATGCACAGTGCATCTGCCGCCGGCTGGCCGTAGTTCTTCACCAGCCACGCGTGCGCTTCATCCATCGTCGGAGGGCGGTGCACCAAGTCATGCCCGTCGCTGGCAATGAAGTGCACCAGACGGCGCTCCAGAAGCGTGCGTGCAAACTCAGCCGCCTTCTTCCCGAAGTTGCCCAGCAAGCTCTGTCCAGTCACTTGCACGCGGACGCCGGCTTCCACCCACAGCGCGATCTCATCCGGGCGTTGCTGCAGCAGTTGATTGCGTTCGGGGTGCGTGATGATCGGAATCATCCCCGCTTCTTGCAGACGCCCAAAAATCTCGGCCGTATTACGGAAGATCAACATGTCGGAGAATTCCACCAGCAGATAGCGATCTTGATTGATGGTGTACTTGCGGGGATGCACGATGGCGTCCTGAATGTTTTCGTAGCTCAGGTGGAAATCGCAACCGCTGTAAAGGCGTATCGCGCCGCCGATCCCGGCTTCCAATTCCCGCAGGCGGTCGCGGATCACCAAAGGTTCGAACTGATAACTCGGATTCGCATGTGGCGTGCACACCAGCTCGCTCGTGCCCGCAGCGGCGGCCATTTGCAGCATCTCGATGGACTGTTCCAGCGTCTTCGAGCCGTCGTCCATGCCGTATAAAACGTGACTGTGAATGTCAACCAAGTACAATCTTAACCAGGATGGTGCTCGCTCTACCAGTTGCGCTGCAGCAAATCGTTCGGGAACTGCGCACGGCCGGCTTCCAAGCAGTCGTAGTGGGCGGATCGGTGCGCGATGCGCTGCTGGGCTCGCACCCCAAGGACTTCGACATCGAAGTGTACGGCATATCCTACGATGGCTTGGCCGCTTTCCTCGCCTCTCGCGGGCGGGTCGATCTGGTGGGTAAAAGTTTCGGCGTGGTGAAGCTTACCGCGCATGAAAATGGCACATGGGACTTTAGCATCCCGCGCCGCGACAGCAAAACGGGCCCGGGCCATCGAGATTTTCATACAGAGTTCGACGAAACCATAACGCCACGTGAGGCCGCCGCACGCCGCGACTTCACCATCAATGCCATGAGCTTCGACCCGCTCACTGGCGAAGTATGGGACTTTTTCGGCGGCCAAGTTGACTTGAACAATCGCATCCTCCGCGCTACCAGCGATGCCTTCGCAGAGGATCCGCTGCGTGTGCTGCGCGGGATGCAGTTCGCCTGCCGCTTCGATCTTGCAGCGGATCCCGCTACCGCCGCGATGTCGCGCTCCATTGTGAAGGAGTATACGACCCTTGCGCGCGAGCGCGTCGCCGAAGAGTTCATGAAGTGGGCCGTGAAGAGCACGCGCCCGGCCCGCATCGGTGAGTATCTGCGCGCCACCGGCTGGATCACGCACTTCCCTGAAATCGAAAATCTCTTTGGCGTGCCGCAGGACCCGGAGTGGCATCCGGAAGGCGACGTCGGCATCCATACCATGCATGTACTGAACGCCGCTGCGCGCATTGCCGCGCGCGATGCGCTCGCGTCAGATGACCGCGCAGTTCTGTTGTTTGCATCGCTCGCCCACGACTTCGCCAAACCAGCCACCACCGAGCTCCGCGAGCGCGATGGCCGCACCCGCTGGACCTCATGGGGCCACGAACCGGCAGGCGGCCCCATGGCGCGCGCCTTCCTGGAACGCATTGGCATCAAGAGCGCGATCGTCGATCAAGTAGTGCCACTGGTGGAGAATCATCTCGCCCACCACAGCATTGGCAAGGACGTCACTCCGCGAGCCGTGCGCAGGCTGGCGATGCGCCTGGCTCCCGCGTCGATTGCGCAATTGATCCGGCTGATCGAAGCCGACGCTTCCGGCCGCCCACCGCTCGAACCCGGGTTGCCTCCTGCCGCCGCGCGCATTCTCGCCGCTGCCGAATCCGAGTCCGTCGAGTCGCGTCCGCAGCCACCCCTGATTCTAGGGCGTCATGTGCTGCCTTACTTCGAAAACCGCCCCGGCGTCCACATCGGTGAAGTGACCCACGCGGCCTACGAAGCGCAGGCCGATGGCGCGTTCTCTAATGAAGATGAAGCGCTACACTGGCTCGGCGATTTCATGGCGCAGCGGACCCCAGCGAGCGGAAGATAGTAGAATGCAGGCATGGGCGCAAAGACGCTGTTGACCGTCGAACACCTCGAGCGGCTCCCGGAGACCGGCGATGTCTCCTACGAGCTCGACCAAGGAGAACTGGTCGAGGTGTCTTCCGCAAGTTACTTACACAACCGCATTCGTGACCGGATGGTCCACCGATTGATGACTCATCTGGAAGCTCAGAAAGATCCCAGCGCGGTAGTCGCTGAGCAATGGTTCCGCCTGGCAGAGGACACCGTTCGCGCACCGGACATAGCGCTCATCGCGCCATCGCAGCTTCCATTGCTGGAGCCGGAGCGCCGCATCCAGCCGTTTTCTCCGGCGCTTGTCATCGAAATCACTTCGCCCTCGAACACTTTTGACGAACTAGCTCGTAAGACGCAGCAATACCTCGAAGGCGGTTCCCAAGCGGTTTGGATTTTCGTCACTGCCATGCGCGAAATTCACGTCTACGGTGCGATGGCGCACCCCGCGATTCTGGCCTCCGATGATCTGCTGCAAGACGTTGCTCTTCTGCCCGGATTTTCCGCGCGAGTGGAGGAGTTATTCGCAGTTTGATGCGCCTCCCGTATCTCCTGCTGCTCTTTCTCTGCGCGTCGCCCAGCTTCGCCCAGAAGCGCCCCTTCGATGCGGAGACTCTGCTCCGCATTCAGCGCCTCGGCGAGCCTGCACTTTCTCCCGACGGCAACCTGGTGGCCTACACCGTCACCACGCCGGACCTGGAAAAAAACACGCGACCCAGACAGATCTATGTTGTCCCTGTGAGCGGCGGAACGCCGCGCTTGCTTACGCACGAGGGCGACGATAACGAGCGTCCGCGCTGGTCGCCGGATTCGCGCCAGATCTACTTCATCTCCAACCGTGGCGGATCGTCGCAAGTGTGGGTGATGGACGCCGACGGTTCCCGTCCGCGCCTGATCACTCGCCTGGCTACGGAAGCCGGTGGAGTACTGGTATCGCCCGATGGAAAAAAGCTGCTGTTCCAGTCGAGCGTGTACCCCGAATGCGGACCAAGCCCCGCGGGCACATTTGACAACGCTTGCAATCAGAAGAACCTCGACGCCGATGCCAAGGCTCCCTCGAAAGCGCGCATCTACACTTCCCTGCTCTATCGCCACTGGAGCGAATGGCAGACGCGCCGACGCCAACATCTTCTGGTGGCGAACACTGACGGCACGGAAGTTAAAGATCTGACTCCGGGCAAGTACGACGTGCCTCCCTTCTCGCTCGGTGGACCGGACGGCTACGCGATCTCACCCGACTCGCTGGAACTCGCCTTCGTCATGAACGTGGATGTGGTCCCAGCCGCTAGCACCAACTCCGACATCTATACCGTACCGCTCGAAGGCGGCGAGGCCAAGAAGATCACCATCGGACCAGGAGCCGATGACAGCCCGCTCTATTCGCCGGATGGAAAGTATCTGGCATTCCGCTCCCAGCAGCGCGCCGGGTATGAGAGCGACCGTTGGCGTCTCATGGTGCTCGATCGCGCTTCCGGCAAGACCGCCAATCTCACGGAGTCGCTGGATCGCTGGGTAGAGAGTTTCACGTGGTCGCCCGACTCCACGCGCGTGTTCTTCACCACCGAGGACCGCGGGCGCATCGGTCTGCAAATGATCGCAGCCGCAGGTGGCGGATTGCGCACTATTATCAGCGGACAGTCCAGCCTCGACGACGTGCAGTTCACCTCCGACGGCCGCACCATGATCTACACAGAAGAGAGCGGATCGAGGCCGCTCGAGATCTTTCGCGCCACATCCGCGGGCGGGGCAGGCGTGGCGCTTACCCATATGAATGATGCGCTGCTGGCTGGTGTGACGCTCACTCCACTCGAAGAACTTTGGGTCGATAGCGCCGATAAATCACGCATCCACTCATTTGTCACAAAGCCGCCCAACTTCGCGCCCACGCGAAAGTACCCAGTCGTGTTTCTGATCCACGGCGGACCGCAAGGTGCCTGGGGCGAGTCGTGGACCTATCGCTGGAACGCACAAGTGTTCGCTTCTGCCGGATTTGTTGTCATTCAGCCCAACCCTCGTGGATCAACCGGTTACGGGCAGAAGTTCATCGACGACGTCAATGGCGACTGGGGTGGCAAGCCCTTTGACGACATCATGGCGGTGGTGGATGCCGTCGGTGCGCAACCTTATATAGACAACACACGCATGGCGGCGGCCGGAGCCTCCTACGGCGGCTACATGGTGAACTGGATGAACGGCCATACGAACCGATTCAAGGCCATCGTCTCGCACGGCGGCGTCTTCGATACCATCAGTTGGGCGCGAGAGACCGAAGAGCAATGGTTCCCCATCTGGGAGTTCAAAGGCACTCCCACCGACAATCCGGAAGCTTACGCGAAGTTTTCGCCCGCCGCTTACGCCAAAGAGTTCAAGACTCCTACGCTGGTGATTCACGGCGAGCAGGATTTCCGGGATGTCACCGGCCAGGGAATGCAACTCTTCACTGTCCTGCAACAGCAGAACGTGCCGTCGAAGCTCTTGCTATTCCCAGATGAAGGCCACTGGGTTCTGAAGCCGCAAAACAGCCTGCTCTGGTATCACACCGTTCTCGACTGGATCAGCGAGTGGACTAAGAAGTAGCTACTGCAGGCGCCCCGCGGTCTTGATGGTCATCTCCACCTTATCGCTCACGCGCAGCAGAAAATTGCTCGGGTTCTTTATGCCCCACTGGACATACGGAATCACGAACCCTGTGGACGCGGTCACTTCACCGCCGTTGACCGTAGCGCGGAAATGCAGCGTCAGCTCGTGGCCGGCGCCGTGGATCTGAAAGTTCCCGTGCACGTCGAGCTGCGATTCACCGCGCGACGCTAGCTCCCCGCTGACGTGGTCCGCGGTAAAGACCGCCTCGGGAAAGCGAGCACTCTCCAAAATCTCCTTGTGCATGCGCTTGTCGCGTCCGCCGTTGCCGGAGTCGCCGCTAGTGACATCCACTACGATTTCTCCGGAGGCTCTACCCGTCGCAGAGTCAAACTTCAGTGAACCACGCTTCAGCTTGAAGCTTCCATGAACAGTGTGGAGAACATCGGCAAGCGTGAAGCTTATTGTGGTGCGCGCGGGATCGAGTTCGATGGTGTGCTCTGCGCCTGTCAACGGAACGCAGCAGATCAGCGCGAAGAGGAGGCTTCGCGTCATGCGCTAAAGAAAGCCTCCCACGGCAGCGAATAGTGATCGTGCCTGCTGCCGATTCGATGCAGCCAAGTGATGGTTCACCAAGCCCGCCTGCGCTACTTTACGATGACGAGCTTGTCCGCTTCCACCGTCACCGACTTTGTAACAGGCGCACCGGTCGTGGGAACGATCTTCACCTCGTAGGTGCCCGGATTGAGCAAGAGCGCCTGCGCAAAGTTGCTGAATTCGTCCACGTGACCCATGTAGCGGTCGTTCACATACACCGCCGCGAAATGATCGGGGTGTTCGATACGGACTCTGCCGAAGGGCGGCTTCGCCGGCGGCAGCGCCACCATCGTTTCCTTCAAGACCGTCTTCTTGCCAGTCGTAATAGTGACCGTCTTGACGATCTCTTGGTAGCGGGGATCGGCGAGCTTAACCTCGTGCTCGCCGGCGGCAACTTCGTAAGTCCGCGCGATCTTAAAATTGGCGGCCGGGCCCACGTACTTGCCGTCGATGAAGACGCCGGCACGGCCGGGTTCGACTTCAGTCTTAAGACGTCCTGTGTCCGCCGCCACACCGGTGAGTGATGCCAGCATGAGAGCAGCTAGAATTCGCATATATTCTCCTGCTCTTATTGTCCACCATCAAGCGGTAGCGGTCCTTTTTTTGGCTGCCGCCTCAGGCGCTTCGGCGAAGACTGAATACACCGCGCCAGCCAGTGCCGCACCTACGATGGGCGCCAGCCAGAACAGCCACAATTGTTCCACCGCCCAGCCGCCGACGAACACCGCAGGTCCGGTGCTCCGTGCGGGATTCACGGACAGGTTGGTGACCGGGATCCCGATCAAGTGAATCAGAGTAAGACCCAAGCCGATCGCGATAGGTGCAAACCCCTGCGGCGCCCGGCGATCCGTGGCGCCCAGGATGATCATCAGAAACATGAAGGTCAAGACTACCTCAGCGGTCATCGCAGCGCCCAGCGTATATCCTCCAGGGGAGTGCGCACCGTAACCCTTGGAGGCGAACCCACCCGCCAGGCTGAAGCCTTCCTTCCCACTAGCGATCAGATAGAGGATGC
>CAZDGT010000191.1:0-2237 GCA_964504905.1 uncultured Bordetella sp.
GATCCATTCATCTTCGGGCGCGGCGGCGAAGAAGTGGAAGCACTCACGGCGGCGGGCATTCCGTTCGAGATCGTGCCTGGAGTGACGACGCCTCTAGGTCTGGCGGCTTACACCGGCGTCCCGCTCACACATCGCGAACACACGTCCGCGGTGACCTTCGTCACGGGACACAGCGTGGCCGCGATCGACTGGAGAAAGGTCGGTGCCTCCGAGACCATCGTCCTCTTCATGGGACTGGTCAACTTCGCCGCAATCGCTCAAGAGTTGATCCGGCATGGCCGCGCGCCCGAGACACCGGCGATGGCGGTGCGCTGGGCCACCCGCCCCGATCAGCAGACGATCACGGGAACGCTGGGAGATTTGGCCGTGCGCCTTGAAAAAGCGGCGATGAAGCCACCGGCCACGATTGTGATCGGCGAAGTTGTCGCCTTGCGCGAACGCTTCAACTGGTTCGAGAAATTGCCGTTGTTCGGAAAACGGATTATTGTGACTCGCGACTGGAGACAATCCTCCATGCTTGCCGAGCCGCTCGAAGCCCTTGGCGCGGAAATCTTGTTCGTGCCGGTTATTGAGATTGCCGATCCAGCGGAATCGAGTGCACTGAACGAAGCGATTCAGAATCTGGCGTCCTACGATTGGCTGATCTTTACCAGCGCGAATGGCGTCCGGCACTTCGTGGAAGCTCTGGACCGTTCAAGCAAAGACCTTCGCGATCTAAGGGCGAAACTCTGCGCTATCGGACCTGCGACGCGCGCCGCTATCGAGGCGCTGCATCTACTTGTGGACGTGATGCCGGAAGAATACGTGGCAGAGAGTTTGGTCGAGGCGCTTGCTGGAGAAAACCTAAAGGGCAAACGCATTCTGCTCCCGCGCGCGGCGGTGGCGCGCGACCTGGTTCCGGATACGTTGCGTGAGCGTGGCGCCATCGTCGATGTAGTGGAAGCTTACCGTACGATTGTTCCCGCGGATGCCGCTGTGCGAGCGAAAGAAGCGCTGGCGCACAAACCCGATTGGATTACGTTCACCAGCTCGTCGACGGTGAAGAATCTGCTGGCGGTAACGGGCAGGGAAGCGCTGCGGGGAATCAAGGTGGCGTCGATCGGTCCGGTGACGTCGGCGACGGCGCGCGACGCGGGCTTGGCCGTAGACGTCGAGGCTGATCCCCACACGATTCCCGGACTGGTTGAGGCTATCGTGAATATAAGCGAGTCCCGCTAAGCCAGGTTTCGAGGACCTCCACGCGGCCGCTGTCCATGCGGAAGCGAACCAGATCGGCGCGTGATCCGGGTTGCAGGCCGCGCAGGCGTCCGGGAACGCGGCCCACGCGAGCGGGATTCGTCGTTGCCATAGTCACAGCGTGAGCCAGGCTCACTCCGGCACGCGCCATTACATTTCCGATAGCGCGATCCATGCGCAGACTCGATCCCGCCAAACGATCTCCACCGCGAAGCGTAACTCGGTCGTCATCTCTCAGTTCGACCGCTACACCACCCAGCATGTATGGTCCCGGCGCGCACATGGCGGGCGCGGCCGCATCGGATACCAGAATGCTGCGATCGGCTCCCTTGGCCTCCAATGCGCGACTCAAGAATTCATCGGGCAGATGATGGTAATCGACGATGAAGCTCGCGGCGAGCCGCGTTTCGTCCAGTTGGGTAGTGATGAACTCTTCCGTGCGCGTTTTGCTGCCCGCGCCATTGCCGATGTGCGTGGAGAGTGTCGCGCCCGCGGCAACGGCGTCATTGATCTGCTCGCGAGTCGCGTGAGTATGTCCAATGGCGGCTACCACCCCAAGCTCGGTGATCTGTTCGATGTAACGCGGTGCGCCGGGCCATTCGGGGGACAGCGTGACCAGCCGTACGTGACCCTCGGCGGAGTCCTGCCAGCGCAGGAACTCGGCGAAGTCAGGCGGCCGTACCCACTCTCGGGGATGCGCGCCGCGAGGACCGTCCTGCGGTGATATATGCGGCCCTTCGACGTGGAACGCCTCCATTGCCTGACCTTCCGCCAGCGATTCACGCGCGGCAGCAAGATTGTGCAGGGCCGCTAGCATGGCGTCGGGTGCGCCCGTGATCACTGTCGGGAAAAAGCGCGTGACGCCAGTGGAGAACATCGCGCCGATGGCCCGATGAATTTCCTCGTGCGGCGCCGTAGGGGAATTGAAATCGACGCCCGCGAAACCGTTGACCTGGAGATCGATGAAACCCGGGGCCACAAAGACGCCGTCGTCGCCGTGG
>CAZDGT010000192.1:0-3949 GCA_964504905.1 uncultured Bordetella sp.
ATATTTGCGAGAACTTTCTCAGCCGATTTCTTGCCCATGCGTTCGAGATCTACCAGGTCGTCAAATTTCAGCGCATAGAGATCGGCCACGTTCTTCACCAGGCCTTTGTCCACCAGTTGATCCACCAGCGCCTCGCCCATACCGTCGATATTCATGACGCCGCGCGCGGCCCAATGCAGAATGGTTTCCTTCAAGCGTGCCGGGCAGTTGATGTTGATACAGCGGCTGGCAGCCTCGCCCTCCACGCGCACGATCTCGCCGCTGCAGATGGGGCACGCCGTGGGCATCTTGAACCGACGGCGGTGCTCGCCGGGCTTGACCACGCGTACTACATGCGGAATCACATCGCCCGCGCGTTCCACCAGCACCGTGTCGCCGATCTGCACACCCAGGCGCTCCACTTCATCTTCGTTGTGGAGCGTGGCGCGCGAAACCATTACGCCTCCCACATTCACCGGGCGGAAAGTGGCCCCGGGAGTCAGCGTGCCGGTGCGTCCCACAGTGACGCTGATGTCCTCGACTAGGGTTTCCTCCTGGCGAGCCGGGAACTTGAACGCGATGGCCCAGCGGGGCGCCTTGGCCCTCCAGCCGAGGCGGCGCTGTTGATCGACGGAATCGACTTTCGCGACAACACCGTCTATTTCGTAGGGCAGCGAATCACGCTTCTCTTCCCACTCCTTGCAGAACGCTAACAGGGCTTCGATGTCCGCGCATTTGCGCCAGTTCGGATTCACCTTGAAGCCCATTTCCTTGAGCTGTTCCAGCGTTTCGGTCTGCGTCGGAGGCGCAGGGACCAGGAAATAGGAAAAATATTCCAGCCGCCGGGAGGCGGTAATAGTTGGGTCAAGCACCCTCAGAGATCCAGCCGCCGCATTACGCGGATTGGCGAACAGCGGCAATCCCGCGGCGATGCGTTCGTCGTTCAGTCTGTCGAACGCCTTGCGGTTGAACACCACTTCGCCGCGTACTTCTTCCACCGCTGCGCGAAAGGGAATCGAGCGAATGGTCCGCGCGTTTTCCGTAACATCTTCGCCGGTCGACCCGTCACCGCGCGTCACCGCTTGCGCCAGTTTGCCCTCACGGTAGCGCACGGCCAGCGAAAGCCCGTCCAGCTTCAGCTCCGCGACATACTGGAAGTCTTCTCCTCCCAGCAGGTCCCGCACGCGGCGGTCGAAGTCGCGCAGTTCGGATTCATTCAACGCGTTATCCAGGCTCAGCATGGGCGACGAATGCGGTACCTTGACGAAGCCTTCGCGGGGCTTCCCGCCTACGCGCTGCGTGGGCGAATCGTCAGTGATCAGCTCTGGATGCGCGTCCTCCAAAGCCTTCAGCTCACGCATCATCGCGTCGTATTCGGCGTCGGTGATTTCAGGCGCATCCAGCACGTGGTACAAGTGCTCGTGATGCTGCAATTTCTTGCGTAACGCTTCGATTTTCTGGGGGATGGAGCTCACAGGGAAGTTATACTTGAGAAATCGCCAAATATCAGCAGCCGGTCCTGATCTACAATCCTGTCGCGGGCAAATTCCGGCGGCAGCCTGCGCGCATTCTCCAACGTACCATTGATGCTTTGAAAAAAGTAGGTATTGTGGCGGAGCTCACGCCTACCGCCGCGGCCGGTCATGCCACGGAACTGGCGAGAGACGCCGTGGCCGCCGGTGCCGACCTGATCCTTGTGCTTGGTGGCGACGGAACCATCAATGAAGTTGCTAACGGGGTCATTCCTTCGCGCGTGCCCTTGGGCGTTCTGCCCGGCGGAACGGCCAACGTATTAGCGAACGAATTGGGCTTGGGCAATTCACTGGAACGCGCCATCGAACGACTGGGAAAATGCGTGGAGCGGCGTATCGCCGTGGGAAAGTTATGCCACGGCAGCGGTGAGGCGCGCTATTTCCTGCTCATGGGCGGAGCAGGGTTGGACGCGGCCATCGTCACCAAAGTGAGCTCCGGCTTGAAAGCGCGCGCCGGGAAGCTGGCCTATTGGGCTGCTGGCTTCGGCGAATTCTTCCATACCGTCGGGCAGTTTCAGGTTCAGGTCGGGGAGCAGCAGCGCCAATGTGGCTTCGTGCTCGCATCGCGCGTCCGCAATTACGGCGGAGACATGGAAATCGCCAGCAAAGCATCGCTGCTGAGTGATGATTTCGAAGTGGTCTTGTTCAAGGGATCGAATCCGCTGCGCTATGCGGCCTATATGACTGCGGTGACTCTGCGCCAGGTCAAGTCAATGCCGGGTGTACAATCCGTGCGCGCCCGGCGCGTCGAATTCTCGGGCGACGCGCACCTCCAAATCGACGGCGAATACGGCGGACGCATGCCCGCGACTTTGGAGATGATGCCGGACGCGCTCACGCTGCTGATCCCGCCGTCATATCGTTGAGCGCCGGATGGATAACGTCACGCACACCTTGGTCGGACTCATGCTCGCGCGAGCGGGCCTTGAAAAAACCACCGCGCGCGGCGCAGGCATGATGATGCTGGCCGCGAATGCTCCCGATATCGACGCCGTATTCTGGTTCGGCGGCACGCTGCCTTACCTCGATTACCATCGCAGCTATCCGCATGCCCTGGCCTTCGCACCATTGGTCGCGCTGCTGCCTATGCTGCTGGTTCGCGCTAAGTTCTCCTGGAAATCCTACCTGGCATCGATCGTCGGGGTTATCAGCCACGCTTTACTCGACTGGACCAACGTTTATGGCATCCCCATGGGGCTGCCCTTTTCCTGGCACCGTTTTCGCCTGGATACCGTGAATATTTTCGACCTGTGGATTTGGGTGATCCTGCTGGGCGCGCTCGCGGCCACGGCTATTTCGGGAGCACGACGCGGTTGGTCAAGGGCCGCGTTATTCACACTACTGGCTTACGAGGGATTCCGGTTGGGGACACACGCTCGTGCGGTGGAAGTGATGTCCGCCCATTTGTACGAAGGTGCGCCGCCGCGCAGGGTCACTGTGCTGGCGGGTCCGTTCAATCCACTGGCTTGGCGAGGGGTTGTCGAGGGCGAAGGGTTCGTGATTCTCACGTCTGTGGATCTTTTGGAGAAATACGACCCGGTTGCCGCTGGACGGCTCTATCGAACTCCTGCTCCTATTCCGGCCATGGAAGCGGCGCTACGTACACTGCCCTTCCAGGCATTCAGCCGCTTCGCCGATGTGTCTTTCTGGAAAGTGACGCCTTTGCCGGATGGATTGCGCCTCGATTTGATGGATCTGCGTTTCGGAACTCCGGAACGTCCCGGCTTCGTCTCGGTCGCAGCTATCGTGGACAGGGACGGAAATATAGTGCGCGCCGGATTTGGAATCTAGCCTAGCGGAGACGCGAACGGAACGCGATAGCGTCGTCAATGATGGCCGAAGCGGTTGCTTCGGCGTCAGCACGGAAGTTGCCGGTTGCGTACGCGCGCATCAAGCCTTCGATTTTAGCCTGGCGCTCGGGCGATTCCGCCGCGAGCGACCGCAAACTGCGAAGCAGTTCGGCAAGGTGCATATCTTCGGTGGAGGCAGATTGCCCTTCTATCGATAGTGCTCGCGCCGTAGCGGCTGAAGGTCCTGAGGTCGCGCGATTGGGATCGTCGACGTTCATCGTGCCTCCCGGGGCGTGGCCCCGATAATTTCAGTATCGACCAATGCAGTTGAACCGCGAATACTCTAGCCAGTTTGGCGGGCTAGTTTCACACTTAGCTATTGTACTCCCTTGAACTATCCCGGCTGGTCCACGAAAGATCCCGCTGGAATCACGTCCACGGATTCACTACCTTAACGCCACAGTGTTCGAAGTCGCCCGTGTTGCGTGTGGCAAGAGTAGCTCCGCAGGCTCGCGCGATACCCGCGATCTGAGCGTCCGGCTGGCTGATGGGCCGGCCCAGCTTTCGTCGCGCCACCACGATCTTGGCGAATTCGCGAGCCGCGTCGCTGTCGAAGGGCAAAACACGGTCCGCGAAATCCTGGCGGAA
>CAZDGT010000193.1:0-5478 GCA_964504905.1 uncultured Bordetella sp.
CGGGCTCGATCCTGTGATCTTGAGCGCACCCTATGGGTCAGTGGTGAAACCCGCCACGCTTGCCAAGGCGCTGGCCGCGAATCCGGATGCGAAGGGCGTCTTTGTTCAGGCGTCTGAAAGCTCAACGGGAGCGGCGCATGATGTCCACGCCATGGGCGAAATGGTCAAGGCCACGCAGGCGTTGTTCATCGTGGACGCCATTACAGGTGTCGGCAGCATGAAACTCGACATCGACTCCTGGGGATTGGATATCGTCATCAGCGGGTCACAAAAAGCGTTCATGCTTCCGCCCGGAATGGCGTTCCTGGCCGTGAGCCCCAAGGCTTGGGAACGCATGGAATCCGCCCGGCTGCCGCGCTACTACTTCGATTTGCGGCGTGAGAGGAAGAATGCGGCGAAGGGGGAGTCGGCCTGGACGCCCGCAATTTCCTTGATCCTGGGGCTCGCCGAAGTGCTGAAATATATCAAGAGTCTGGGCATGGACAAACTGATCGAGAACGCTCAGCAGTTAGCTGCAGCCACGCGCGCTGCCTGCCGCGCTCTGGGACTGGAATTGTTTGCTCCAGAAAGCCCGAGCGGTGCGGTGACGGCCATCAAAGCCCCGCCGGGTCTCAGCTCCAGCGTCATCGTAAAAGAGTTCGGCCAAAAGTTCGGCTCTACCATCGCCGACGGGCAAAGTGAAATGCAGGGCCAACTCATCCGAGTCGCGCACTTGGGCTACTACGACATCGTAGATTTGTTGGCGCTGGTGGCCGAATTGGAGTTGATCCTCGACGCAAATGGTGTTCCAGTGAAGCTGGGCGCGGGAGTGGCCGCCGTGCAGGAGTATTACGCGCAGCACACGGGTAGCCGGAAGCTGGAGATGGTTTAGGACACATGAAAATCGTCATCGCGGAACCGCTCCGCGCAGCGGGAATCGACATTCTGAAGGCCCAGCCGGGTTGGGAGATTGTAATTTCGACTCCCGCGGAGTATCAGAAATATCTGGCCGACGCCGATGTTCTCATCGCCTCGCGCCTCGCCAAAGTTACGGCAGCGCAGATTGGCGCGGCGAAGAAACTGCGCGTCATCGCATTTCCGGGCGTTGGAACCGACTTCGTGGACCTCGACGCGGCCACGGCGGCCGGGGTCCTGGTCATGAACATGCCCGGCGAAAGCGCCGTCGCGGTGGCGGAACATACGCTGGGGCTGATGCTGGCCATGGCGCGCCAGATTCCGCAAGCCATCCTTTCCACACGAGGCGGCAAGTGGGAAGGCAAACGCTTCCTGGGGACTGAACTGCGCCGCAAAACGCTGGGCGTGATGGGTCTCGGCAGTATCGGACGTGAAGTGGTACGGCGTGCGCGTGGGTTCGACATGAAGATCGTAGCCAATGATCCGTACGTCAACTCAGACGCGGCGGCAGATCTGGGCGTGGCTCTGGTGAGCCGCAACGAGCTTTACTCGCAAGCCGACTACATCACCTTGCATGTCGCTCTAACCACCGAAACTCTGGGCATGCTGAATGATGACGCCTTCGCCAAGATGAAGCGGGGCACGCGGATTGTCAATTGCGCGCGCGGGGAACTGGTCGACGTGCAGGCGCTGCGGCGTGCGATTGAATCCGGCAAAATTGCCGGAGCCGCACTGGACGTTTTGCAGACCGAACCGCCTGACGCCGGGGAACCGCTGCTGGCTATGGATCAAGTGTTTGCGACGCCGCACATCGGCGGTTCCACCGAGGAGGCGGCGGAGCTGATCGCGGTGCGGCTCGCAGAACATCTCATCGAGTATTTCAACGAGGGCGTCGCCGTGAACGCCGTCAATGTGCCTGCCATGACGGAAGAAGCGTACCGCGCGGTGGCGCCTTTTGCCGCCCTTGCGGAACGGCTGGGCACTTTTGCAGCGTACGTGGCGACCGCCAATCCGAAACTAGTCCGACTGGTCTATCACGGCAACTTCAAGCCGGAGACCGCACGTCTGATCCGCAACGCTGGACTCGCAGGCGTACTCAGCCGGTCGCTCGAACGTAGAGCGAATGTGGTGAACGCTCTCAAGCTTGCTGCGGAACGCGGCCTGAGTTACTCGGAGCGCTTCGAGCGTCCCACTGGACACATGGACTCGCTGCGCATTGAGCTCGAGACAGACAGGGGAATCACGTCTGTAGAAGGCGCGATTGTGATGGACCGGCCGCGTCTGCTGGGCGTGGATGGCATCCGCTGCGAAGCCGCGCTGGGTGGACACCTGCTGTACGTTACGAATGACGATGTACCGGGGGTCCTGGGCTACATCGGCACCGTGACGGGCAAGAACCAGGTCAACATTGCCGAGTTGTCACTCGGACGCCAGGAAAAACCGGATCGCCCCGGAGAGACGCTGAGCGCCATCACCCTGATTGAAACGGACCAGCAGGTATCGGATTCCGTGATCGCACAGTTGTTGGAGAACAAGGCGGTCCGTGTGGTCCGCACGGTAGAGTTCCGCTCGTAGAGGTTTGTCCATGCCCAAGGTTGCTCTCGCGATAATCGCTGTTCCATTCGCCGCGGTGGCGCTCTGGGGGCAGGACACGCCGCTCACGTCGCTGCCTTACAGCCCCAGCTTGGATCTCTCTTCGATGGACCGCTCGGTGGATCCCTGCACCGACTTTTACCGCTATGCATGCGGATCTTGGATCAAGAACAATCCCATCCCCCCGGACCAGGCCCGCTGGGACGTATACGGAAAGCTCGCGAATGAGAACCAGCGTTTCTTGTGGGGCATCTTGGAGCAAGCCGCGAAACCCTCTGCGGGGCGTAGCGCACTGGAAACGCAGATCGGCGACTATTTCTTCGCCTGCATGGATGAGAATTCGCGCGAGAAGGCAGGATCTGTCCCGCTCCGTGCCGAGTTGGACCAGATCGCGGCGCTGAAGTCAGTTCGCGACATACCAGCGTTGCTGGCACGAATTCATCTCAGCACCGCTGGATACCAGACGACGATGTTCGGCTTTGGCTCCGGTCAGGACTACGCAGACTCGACGCGCGTGATCGCGTTCCTGACGGCGGGAGGGATTGGTCTCCCAGATCGCGACTATTACACCAAGACCGACGCCAAATCCGTGGAGATCCGGCAACGATATGTCGAACACGTGCAGAGAATGCTGGAGTTGGCGGGCGAAACCGCGCAACAAGCCAAGGTTGACGCCCAAACCGTCATGAGCATCGAGACGGCTCTCGCCAGGGCTTCTCTCACCCGCGTGGACCAGCGCGATCCGCACAAGCTGTTCCATATTTTCACTCTTGCGAAGTTGCAGGCGCTGACGCCTGCTTTCGCCTGGAAGCCGTATTTCGCCGCGCAACAGATGGACCGTGTCGAACGCATCAATGTGTCTGAACCGGCCTTCTTCGTGGAACTGCAGGCCCAGTTCAAGTCACGCAGCCTGGACGATTGGAAGACGTATCTGCGCTGGCATCTCACTCGGTCGAGGGCCCCGCATCTCTCTTCGTCATTCGTAACCGCCAACTTCGATTTCTACAATAAGTATCTGCGCGGCGTGCAGGCCATGGCGCCACTATGGAAGCGCTGCGTGCAGCGCGTAGACCGAGATTTGGGAGAAGCGCTCGGCCAGGTATTCGTGCAGAAAACCTTTGACGCCAAGACTAAAACTCGCACCCTTGCCATTACCAAGGAAATTGAAGCGGCCATGCAATCCGAGATCGAACAGCTTCCATGGATGGGACCGGCCACCAAGAAGCAAGCTTTGGAAAAACTCCATGCGATTGCTAACAAGATCGGCTACCCCGACCGGTGGCGCGATTACAGTTCCATCAAGGTTGCGCGCGACGATTATTTCGGCAACGTCGACCGAGCCATCACCTTTGAAAGCCGCCGGCAACTGGCGAAAATCGGCAAACCGCTGGACCGCAGCGAGTGGATGATGAGTCCGCCAACAGTCAACGCTTATTATGATGCGCAGATGAACGACATCAATTTTCCGGCAGGCGTGTTGCAGCCGCCGCTCTACGATCCCAAGATGGACGATGCTCCCAACTATGGCAACACCGGCGCGACGATAGGACACGAACTGACGCATGGGTTCGACGATGAAGGCCGCCAGTTCGACGCCAAAGGGAATTTGAAAGACTGGTGGACCATGAAGGACGCGCTCGAATTCGGCAAGCGCGCTTCTTGTGTTTCGGATGAGTACTCGGGTTTCACCGTGATCGACGATATCAAGATCAACGGCAAACTGACACTGGGTGAGGATGCGGCCGACTTGGGCGGGACGTTCCTTGCCTACGTTGCCTGGAAGAACGCGACCAAGAATCAGAACTTGCAGCCCATTGAGGGCCTTGCGCCCGACCAGCGTTTCTTCATCGGCATGGCGCAATGGGCCTGCGGAGACGAGCGGCCGGAGAGCAAGCGAGCCAACGCAATCACTAATCCGCACTCGCCGCTGGAGTACCGGATAAACGGCGTGGTATCGAACATGCCCGAATTCGGGAAGGCGTTCGCCTGCCGCGCGGGCCAACCCATGGTTCGTGTCCAGCAATGCAAGATCTGGTAGTGTCCGTCTGCTAGAATCAAATGTATTCCCCCCATTAAGGAGAGCGCGTGGCCGCGCCGCCATCGTCAAGAATTGTCGCGATCTATCCCGGTTCGTTCGATCCGATTACCAACGGACACCTGGACCTGATTGCGCGTGGCAGCAAGCTGGCGGACCGGCTAATCGTGGCGGTCCTGCAAAACCAGCGCAAACAGAGCCTGTTTACGGTGGAAGAGCGTGTCGAGATGCTCACCGACGTGGTCCGGCCGTATCCTAACGTGGAGGTCGGATGGTTCCACGGATTGCTGGTGGATTACGTCGCCTCGCGGGGAGCGAATTTCATCTTGCGCGGAATCCGCGCGATTTCGGATTACGAATACGAATTGCAGATCGCGCACATGAACCGGCTTCTCAGCCCGGGAGTAGAGACGGTGTTTTTGATGGCAGCCGAAGCCTACTCGTTCGTCAGTTCGCAACTGGTGAAGGAAGTGGCGTCACTGGGCGGCAACGTCTCCGGACTGGTGCCGCCGCTGGTTGAAGAGCGCCTCAGGAAGCGCGTCACGAAACGACATTCAGAAGGAGCAGCATAAAATGCCAACAACCCAAGCATTAGCCGATAGAATCTCGCTGATCAGCGTGTCGTCCACCATGAAAGTGGCGGCCGACGCCGAACGCCTGCGCCGCGAAGGCGCCGATGTGGTCGACTTCGGAGCCGGCGAGCCGGATTTCCCGACGCCACAGAACATTAAGCAGGCGGCCATCGATGCTATCAATCAGAACTTCACCAAGTACACCAATACCGGTGGCACGGAAGAACTGAAGCAGGGCATATGCGATAGCCACAAGCGCGATTACGGCACTTCCTACAACACTAAAGAGTGCATCGTCACGGTAGGCGGCAAGCACGCCATCTTTAATCTGACGCAGGCGTTGGTCGATCCCGGCGACGAAGTGATCATCCCGGTGCCTTACTG
>CAZDGT010000194.1:0-2468 GCA_964504905.1 uncultured Bordetella sp.
GCAGATAAGAACGCCTCGTAGGTATCTTCGGGAAGGTCCTTGAAAAGCTTGAAGCGGGGGTCGGCGTAGGCTTCCCGAGAAATGGCGAGAAACCGCTTCTCGCGGGCCACCCAGCCGGTCAACCCTTCGCCCAGCTTCAGCCGTACCTGGCCGATGGTTTTGGGCTGCGGGTCGTGCGCGGCGCAGAGCACCAATTCGCGATCCTGCATGAGATAGATCAAGCAAGAATCGGAGTGCATGAACTCGACCACCAGCGAAACCACTTTGTCGAGAACTTTACTGAGTGAACCTTCGCGCACCATCAAGCGGCTGATCTTTTGCACCAGACGCAATTGGCGCTCGGTGCTGTCTAGTTGAGATTCCAGTTCTTTGACGCGTGACACCGGCTATATTATGGCAGATCATTTTGCAGACGTGGATAGGTTAGTGGACGGGTGGACGTGTTGCGGGCGTGGGCCTATGCTAGGGCCGCGAACATGGGGTGCCTGCGGCTGCTGAACATTCTCTTGCCCATCGCTATCATTCAGCTGCCGGGGCGCAATTACTGCGCGCGCAATTCGTCCGCTTTTTCACCCTGGATGCGCGTGCTGTTGGCATCGATGCGCCGCGCGCGAAGACCCGCCATGCGGTCCAAAATGTCAGCGTTCGAAGGATTGAGCCTACTGGCTTCTAGCAAAGCCTGCTCTTCATAATGCAGCAACCCACGCAGGTGATACAGGCGGGCCAGGTCGTCGTACACGGCCCATTCAGAAGAATTCTTTTCGAGCGAGCGCTTGAGCAATTCTTCGGCTTCCTTCAAATTCCCCTGTTTCAAGCGGACCATACTGAGGGTGTGAAACGCTTCGGCGTCGTCGGGATCGAGATCCATGGCGTGCTGACAGCTGATGACGGCATCGGCCAGTTTGCTTTCTATTTGTTGGGCCGAAAGTGTCAGGCACAACTGAGCATGGGCAGGAGCGAATTTTGCATTTAATGCAATCGCCTGTTTCAGGTGATCTTCGGCGATAGTCCAGTTGGCCAGTGCAATCGCGGTGCGGCCGGCCAATAGGTGTACCTGGGCCAACGCTTCCGCGCCGGATGGAGCATTGCGTGCGGTTCCGTCCAGAATGCTGCGGAGAACTGCTTCAGCGCCGCGAAAATCGCGCCGTTGATAACGATAGGCCGCCAGCCGGAAAGGGTCGATTATCCAAAGTACGGCCTCAGCGCCTTTCGTGGCCAGATCCCCGGCATTCGCTGAAGCAGCCTCGCTGACTGAGTCACTTCCCCAGGCGCCCCGGTAAAGACGAACGGTCACGCGCAATTCGGGGGAGTTGACTTGCGGTGAGATCTCGCTTTCCAAGTGGGTCCAATACAGGCGCCGGAGTGAATCCAGACCGTTCTCCCAGACCTGAAAGGCGGGCCCGTCTCCGCCGTCGTATGCGCCCCGGGTAAGTTGCCGGACAGCCGCCTGGGAATCCTCGCGGATGCGAATCAGCTCCTCGCCCAGCCTTCGCGTAAGCGGCCCCGGATCCATCCCCTGGGGAGTCTGCACCCGCCCGATGTGAACCGTATGACTCAACCCCGGGTATAGAAAACCAAAGGAGAGGGTTGCGAACGCGATGCCCCAGAGGATCAAATGAATCGAGATTTTCCCCGAACCGGACTGCCAGCGCGTCCATGTGCCAAACCGCGTAACCAACGCGGGGACAAGGGGGTCTCTGGGACCCGACATGCTCAGATTCTACCGCAAATTTTGCAAACTGGACCAAGCGGCCTCAATTTAGGAGTACTAGACCAAGCCGTTGACTCGCAAAGCCTCTTCAACCATAGCCAGAATCTGCTGGCGGGTGGCCTCCAGCTTCTCGCCACGTTCGGGCAGGTCTTCGGCGGTCAAGGGGTTGCCGGGTTCCATGGAATTGGGAACTTCGATTCCGTAGCGGGCACGAGCGGCGAAGAGCTTTTCCACTTCGGCGCGCGGCAGTACGCGTGGCCCCCCTAGCATCTCTGCCACCAGCGTGATGCGCGCCAAGTGTTCCAAAGTTTCCATGCGGGCGTAGGCCTGATCAATGCTTTCGCCATAGCAGACCGCGCCATGGTTGGCGAGCAGGATGGCATTGAACTTGGGAAGATAGGGAAGCATCCCTTCAACCAACGCGGGAGTTCCCGGAAGTCCGTATTCGGCGAGCGGGACCGATCCCATCGTCACAATCAGCTCCGGCATCAACCCCAGATTTAGAGCCTTGCCGGCCACGGCGAATCCGGTGGAGATCGGAGGATGCGCATGGACGACAGCCTGGATATCGGGACGCGCGTCGTAGATCGCGACGTGCATGGCCATTTCAGTTGTGCGGGAGCCCTGGCCTTCCAGCTTCTCGCCGCGAGAATCGCACACAATGAGGTCTTCAGGCTTTAAATACCCTTTGCACACGCCGGAGGGAGTTGCCAGGATCTCACCGGAATCTAGACGAATCGTCAGGTTGCCGTCGCTC
>CAZDGT010000195.1:0-1907 GCA_964504905.1 uncultured Bordetella sp.
TACTAGTGTTGAGGGAAATGCGCCCCATGAAGAATTATTTGAAGTTCGGACTCCTCATCGCCGCGGTTCTGGGCACTCTGGCCTGGCTGGCGGTGGGTGGCATCAGCGAGACCAAAACGTACTACAAGACCGTCGCCGAACTGAAAGAGTTGGGCAGCCAGGCGCAGGAGAAGCGGTTGCGCGTGGGCGGCGATATCGCTCCGAATTCCATCGTGCGCGAGGGCGCGAACGTGTCGTTCACTTTGGCGCAGGACAAGCTGCGCATGCAAGTGGTTTATAGCGGCATCGACCCGCTTCCGGATACGTTCCGCGATGGCGCGCAGGCTCTGGCAGACGGTAAGCTGGGATCGGACGGCGTCTTCCACGCCACCAAGATTCAGGCAAAATGCGCTTCAAAGTATGAAGCCAAGCCCGTCGTCAAGGGCAATCCGTCGGTTCGTAGTTAGCGAAAGCAAGTCGGGACAGTACACTCTGACCCCGTTCTAGGCGAAAGAGGCTTCATGGAAAATCTGGGCAGTCTGGCCATCCTGCTGGCATTCTGTTTCGCGGTCTACGCGGTCATCGGTTCCGTGGCGGGCAAGCTAGGCCGCCGTCCCTTTCTGGTTCTGAGTGCCGAACGCGCGGTTTATTGCGTGTGGGCGCTACTGACTGTTGCGGCTTCGCTGCTAGTGTATTCGCTGATCGCAGGCGACTTCCGCCTGGCGTACGTCGCGGAGCACAGCAATAAGTCGATGGAGCTGCCCTACAAGTTTGCCTCGTGGTGGGGCGGACAGGAGGGCTCCCTGCTGTTGTGGGCGTGGCTGCTTTCCACCTATACCAGCGTGCTGGTGTTCCAGAATCGCCGCAAGTTCCGCGAGATGATGCCGTACGTGACCGCGGTGCTGATGACCACGGAAACGTTCTTCCTGATTTTGATTAGCTTCGTTGAGGAGCCGTTCAAAGTTCTGATGGCTGGCAAGGGCGTGGTGGATGCGGGCGATGGGCAGGGGCTGAATCCGCTGCTGCAGTACTGGACGATGGTGATCCATCCTCCGATGTTGTATCTCGGCTATGTAGGCTTCGCGGTGCCGTTCGCGTTCGCGATCGGGTCATTGATCACGAAACAGCCGGGCGACTCCTGGATTCACACCACTCGGCGCTGGACGCTGGTCACTTGGATGTTCCAGACTACCGGAGTTCTGCTGGGCGCGGGCTGGGCATACGCAGTGCTCGGCTGGGGAGGCTATTGGGGCTGGGACCCGGTGGAGAACGCTTCCCTGCTGCCCTGGATCACCGCTACGGCCTTCCTGCACTCCGTGATGATGCAGGAGAAAAAGGGAATGATGAAGGTGTGGAACATGGTGCTGGTTTCCTCCACCTTTTTCCTATGTATCTTCGGAACATTTCTGACGCGAAGCGGCGTGGTGCAATCGGTCCACGCGTTCGCACAGTCGTCTTTAGGCCGCTACTTCGTTACGTTTCTGGCGGTCGGGATTGCGGCTACTGTATACCTGATCTTGAATCGCCTGGATTACCTCAAGAGTGAGGCGCAGCTCGAGAGCGTTTTATCACGCGAGTCGAGTTTCCTGTTTAACAATCTGATCCTGCTGGCGAGTTGCTTCGCGGTACTTTGGGGTACTTTGTTCCCGGTAATCACGGAAGCTATCAACGGCGAAAAGATCAGCGTGGATGCGCCGTTCTTCAATCGAGTGAATATTCCGATTGGTCTCGGCCTGATGCTGCTGACGGGTGTTGGTCCGCTGATCGCCTGGCGGAAGAGCTCCGTCGAGAGCCTCAAGCGTGCGTTCTTCTGGCCAACCGTTGCAGGGCTGGCTTTGGCTGTGGGTCTGTTCGCCATGGGCGTCCGGCACTTCTACGCACTGGTTTCCTTTGCGCTTTGCACTTTTGTAGCGGTGACGGTAGTGATG
>CAZDGT010000196.1:0-1922 GCA_964504905.1 uncultured Bordetella sp.
AGAAAGCAAGCTCGTAAGTCCGCTACTCCGCGGCGCTCGATACAGCCATTGAGGAAGATTCTCGCGCCGATGTATATCGGCAGCACGGCGAGAATCAGTAAAGGCCGCAGCCCTGCGGCCTTTACGATCAAACCCAGCAAGATCCCTTAAACCGCGTAGAGTAGGCCCCAGGCCCATGCTCCGATCCTCCGAACCGCCGTAAGATGAGCCGCACCCTTCCGAAGAAACATGACGACGGGCAGATTATTGCGAGTCGTGTCGGGAAAGACAATGTTCCTCTGTCGGGCTTTGATGGTCTCGATAAATTCCTGCCGTTCTGCGGCGAGAATGTAGTTTTCGATTCGCTCAGCGAGATCCCGCGGAAGCGCCAGCCCGGCTTCAAGCAACTCCCGCAGGTTCACTCCCGCGGCTATGAGCACTTCGCCCGGCGTTGACGCGAATGCCATGGCGTCGCGGACTTGTTTTTTCCATTTGCCGAGGCCTCTTCCGTCGAGGGCATCGCAGATGGCCAAAGCTTCCGCGAACGGTTGCAGGAGATCGCGCCGGCCAGAAAATGTGGATTGCAGATTAACCTCAGGGAACTTGAATTTCCTGAGCGCCGAGAGCAGTTTGCGGAGCAGCCAATTCTTGAAAGTGTCCACGTCTACGCCGCAGCCTAATAGGAAAGGATGGCAGCGCTCAACCCTGCGAGACAACTTGCTCGGCCAGCATGAATGCAGCCCCAGCCACGGCCAGTGTGGTGAGTGTCCCGACGATACGGGTGACCGCTACACTCATGAACTCAAAGCGAAGCAGCATGGCTGTGGCAATCCCAAATAGCAGGATGTTGGGGCTGATAGGACGCTCGGTGAATTGGGTGAGGACGACGGCCGAGGTATAGAAAAACAAAGGCATGTTGCTATCCCACCGTGCACGAAACAGGTGCACGAGGGCGATTACGGCCACGGCTATCACCAGGATCGTTAGAATCCCGTGTGGTGAGTAATCAATATACATAGGAACTTCTTGCAGGTGTGCGGCGAACGCCGGAAGGGGGAGGAGAAACCGCGGAAGGCTTTAGTGGAACTGCGCAAGTGGGCAGCGCTCAGATACGCCTTCCGCGAAAAACTCTGTCGTTACTCCGCGCTCTTTTTGCGGCGCAGCACGATGACCCCGAGAAACAGGACCGCCAGCGTGGCACAAACGATTCGAACTGTGGAGGTGTCCATCGTTCATATCTCCTTTCCGTTGACATGTATAGATTCGGCCTGTTGGCCGCAAAGCTTTATGGCCAGACGTCCCTGGTTCAGAATTTGGCAAACGCCGGAAGAATGGTGCAAAATAGCGCACTAGATGTTATTCATCATCGGGATCAGCTCACGCACGATCTTCATGGCCACCGGTCCCACGGTCACCACGAACAGCGATGGAAGAATACAGAAGAAGATTGGGAAGATTAATTTCACGCCGAGCTTCGCGGCCTTTTCTTCCGCCACTTGGCGCGCCTGCACGCGCATGAAGTCGGCGTGCGCACGTAAGCTCTGCGCGACACCGGTACCGAAACGGTCTGCCTGAATCAGCACGGCGACCAGTTTTTTCAAATCCTCCACGCCGCTGCGCTCGGCCAGATTCCTCAGGGCATCCAGACGGCGTTTGCCCGCTTTGAGTTCCAGATTCACGAAACCGAATTCTTCGCTGATTTCCGGATGAGCGTGCTCCAGTTCCTTGGAAACTTGCAGAATGGCTTGATCGAGACCGAGTCCGCTCTCGACGCAAACGACCAGAAGATCGAGCGCATTCGGCAGCCCGCGGGCAATTTGATGCTGCCGCTTTTGCGCCATACGGCGCAGATATTCGTTGGGCCCCAGGAACCCCGCAGCGGTGGCTCCTAAAATCGTAAAGATCTTGTTGGTGGACTCCATGTCCGAGCTGGCCGCTGCACC
>CAZDGT010000197.1:0-5058 GCA_964504905.1 uncultured Bordetella sp.
GGGAACAGCGCAGCGCAGGCTACATTAAATTTCTTCGCCGATCAAACCGGCAGCCCCCTGTTGCTGCCGCTTTCTTTCCCGCAAACAGGCGGCGGAACCGCCACAATGGATTCAACGGTTACCCGGGTGCTACCCGCCGGAGGGACGCTGGTGGTTAAAACCAGCGGTTCGGCGCAGTTGCTCACAGGTTCGGCGCAACTCAGCACCGCGGGACAGGTGAGCGGATTTGTCATCTTCCGCCACAATGATCAGGAAGCGGTAGTACCTTTGGAGAGCCGCAACGGAAGCGCCTATTTAATCGCGTTCGATAACACCGCGGGGATTGCCACCGGCGTGGCGGTGAATGCGGTATCCACGCAAGCGATGAACGTCCAAGTGGTGGTTCGCAATGAGTCCGGCGCGACGATTGCTTCCGCGCCGGTTTTCCTCGCCCCCAACGGTCATAACGCGTTTACGCTCGGTGGAGACCAATTTCGGGAGGCCGCGGGCATTCGCGGCACTGTCGAATTCGTCAGGCCCGACGGTGTGCAAGCTCAAATCGGCGCGCTAGGAATTCGGATTTCCCCCGCGCATACGTTCACAACTTTGCCGGCGCTCATGAAATAATTTGCAGGCGTCGCTTTGTTTTCAGTCCGCCGACAGAAATTCTTGACTTCTTATACGAAACGTATACAATTGGAAACTATCTCCCCCCTGTAAGGCACCCAAGCCCCCGATTGGGACGATTGCGAGTGCTTTGTCTAAATTGTCTCAACGGCTCGGCAAAATCATGGATACTCCGTTTCGCGCCGTCCATGTCTCTAAGACAGATCACTTCGACCATCCGCGGATTTGAAGAGTTTTGACCTTTCTGAGGAGTACATCCGATGGCGATCACCAAACCGCGAAATCGAGTTCTGATTTTTCGCCTGACGCAGGAAGAATATGCAGCCTTACAGACGGCATCCTCGGAAAGAGGCGCGCGTAGTCTTTCGGAATTCGCGAGGTCGCAACTCTTCGGATCGCTCGAAGCACCCGCACTGGACCAACAACTGGGTGAGCTGAAGGTCACGGTAGCGCGCATCGCGCAAATGCTGGAGGGGAACTAATGCGCGTCGCAATTCTATTGGCGCTGGTCTCCGCCGTGGCACTGGCTCAAGTGCGTCCGCAATTGATGGAGGAAGCCGGCCGGGAAAATCTGCCTTCGCAGAAGCTGGGAATCGACGACCTGATCGCCGTCTCGGTTTACGACGCTCCGGAACTCACGCGCACGGTTCGCGTGGAAACAGATGGCGCCATCCATCTTCCGATGCTGAAGCAGGGAGTGCAGGCAGCAGGCCTCTTCGCCCGCGATGTGGAAACATCCCTGGTGGATGCGCTCAAGACCGAGCAAATCCTTGTGGATCCGGTCGTTAAGGTCACCGTAGCCGAATACCACAGCCGCCCGATTTCCGTGATGGGCGCCGTGCGGAAACCCTTGACGTTCCAGGCAGTGGGAATGGTGACGCTGCTCGACGCGCTGGCCCGCGCCGAAGGGCTCAGCCCCGATGCCGGTACGGACGTTCTGGTGAGCCGCCCCCAGGCGTCTCCGGATTCGCGCGGCGAAGTGACTGCCACGCTGGTGGAGCGCATTCCCCTCACCCGCCTGCTGAAAGACGCGGACCCCGCGATCAACTATCAGCTTCATGGCGGCGAGGAAATTCGCGTTCCCGAAGCCGGCAAGATCTTCGTTGTCGGCAACGTGAAAAAGCCGGGAGCGTTCCCGGTCCGCGATGCCGGCGACAACTCGATCTTGAAGCTGGTCGCGCTCTCCGAAGGCGTGCTGCCATACGCGGCGAAGCAGGCCTACATCTACCGGCGCGACGCCGACGGTGGTAAGCGCGAGATTGCGGTTGAGTTCGACAAGATCATGGAGCGCAAAGCGCCCGATATGGCGCTGCAAGTCGACGACGTCTTGTATATTCCCGACAACAAGTCGCGGCGCACAACCATGAGCGTCATCGACCGCATCACCAGCTTCGGCGCATCCACCGCGTCCGGCATCCTGATCTGGCAGCGCTAGCGAGCAATCCCATGAGAAAGTTAGAAAATCATTTGCCGGCGCTGGCGGAAACCTTCCGCATACCGCAGGCTCCCCTGACGTTGGATGCGGAATTTGAACCGCAGCCCGCGCACGTCCCGCTGGCCCACTACTTGTGGATTCTTCGCCGCCAGGCCTGGAAGATCGCCGTATTCGTAGTGGCCACGGTTCTAGCCACTTGGATCGTCTCGCTCCGGCTGACTCCGATTTACGAATCGACGGTCTCGGTGGATATCGACCGCCAGGTGCCCACCGGCGTCCTGGGCGAAGAGGCCACGCGCAGCGCCACCAACGACGCCGACCAGTTCATCGCCACCCAGGTGAAGCTGATCGAATCCGACTCCGTGCTGCGGCCCGTGGTGGACAAGTTCCGCCTCCGCGAAGTGGAAGACGGCGCTCTCGAAGAAGCCGTCGACCAATCCGCCACCAGCCTGGAAGCCCCCGTGATCCTCAAGCACCTGAAGATCACTCGCCCGCCCAACACCTACATCTTGCAGATCAGTTACCGCTCGTCCAACCGCCAGCTCGCCGGGGACGTCGCCAATGAAATTGCGCTCTCCTACCTGGCGCACACCTACCGCATCCGCTACAAAGCCACCGCCAGCCTCAGCGATTTCATGGAGCGCCAGCTGGAAGAGCTCAAGGCCAAGATGGAGAAATCCAGCGGGGCCGTGGCCCAGTTTGAGCGCGAGCTGAACGTCATCAATCCGGAAGAGAAAACCAGCATCCTCTCGGCGCGGCTCCTGGAATTGAACAGCGAATACACCAAGGCGCAATCCAGCCGCGTGGCGAAGGAGGCTGCCTTCAACTCCGTGCAGGGCGGAACTATCGAAGCCGCGCAGGTCTCGACGCAGGGTGACGCCCTCAAGCGGCTGACGGAAAATCTCAACGACGCGCGCGAGAAATTCGCCGAAGTGAAAAATCACTATGGCCTGAACCATCCCGAGTTCAAGAAGGCGCAAACCCGCGTGCAGGAACTGGAATCGCAGCTCGCCACCACGGAGGCCAGCGTCCGCCAGCGCGTCGAAGTGGAGTATCGCGAGGCCGTGAACCGCGAAGGCATGCTCTCCGGCGCCGTCCAGGAGACCAAGGCCGAGTTCGACCGCCTCAACGCCCGCTCCTTCGAATATCAGACCCTGAAGCGCGAAGCCGACGGCGACAAGAAGCTCTACGAGGAGCTGGTCCGCAAGATCAAGGAAGCCGGCATCAACGCCAGCTTCCAGAACAGCTCCATTCGCGTGGCCGATCCCGCGCGTCCCGGCCTCAAGCCCGTCTTCCCCAAGCTCTGGCTGAACCTGTTGCTGGCGTTTCTGCTTTCCACGTTCCTCGCCGTCGGAGTAGCGGTGGTCGGCGACGTTCTCGATAACACCGTTCGCGATCCCGATCAGGTCACGCGCCTGATGAACGCCGAAGTCATCGGATCGTTGCCGGCTGTGAAAGACTGGCGGCGCAGGCTGAGTCCGATCATCGCGCACGCGGATCCTGCGCATCGCCCGCATCTCAACGGCAACGGCGCCGGACCCAAAGATCTCGCCGTGATCACCGGCGACGGCGGCTATCAGGCGCTCTCCACCTATGACGAAGCGATTCGCACGCTGCGCAATTCCATCCTGCTCACCGATTTCGACCGCCGTCTGCGGAGCATCCTGCTGACCAGCGCGTCCCCCTCGGAAGGCAAGTCCACCGTGGCCGCGCACCTCGCCGCGACGCACGCCGAGCAAGGCAAGCGGACGCTACTGATCGACGGCGACCTGCGCCGCCCCAGCGTCCACCGCCTGTACCAGATCCCCAATAGCGTGGGACTCTCGAATGTTCTGCTGCAGCAGATATCGTGGCGCGATGCGCTGATCCGCATGCCGGAACCGGTGTGTCTGGATATCCTGCCCGCCGGACCCTCCACCCGCCGCGCGTCGGATCTGATCGGCACCGGGCTGGCCGAGCTGGTGGAGGAAGCCGCGCGCGAATACGATCTGGTGGTGCTGGACGCCCCGCCGCTGCTGGGCTTCGCCGAACCGCTGCAGATGGCCAGCGCGGTGGATGGCGTGATTGTGGTGGCGCGCGCCGGAGACACCAGCCGCACCGCGCTCGCCTCCGTGATTACGACGCTGGCGCGCCTGCGCGCGAATCTGATCGGCGTGGTGCTGAATGAGGTGCACCGCGAAATCAGCCCCGGCTATTACTACTCCTATTACAACCGCTACAGCAAATACTATGCGGAGCGGGGGGAGAGCACTAAAAGTGCGTAAGGGTGGACGACGAACAACCAGCGTAGTTCACAGTTTGCTCAGGTGGGCCGGACTCGACGTCCGTAGGAACCGCGAGCCTCTGCGATTCTTGTGTGACTACCCTATACGGACGGTGCTCGACATTGGCGCGAATGAGGGTCAATTCGCCACAGGAGTGCGAAGGGTTCTCCCAGAAGCAGAGATTCACAGCTTCGAGCCGCTGAGCGAGCCTTTCTCTCAACTGGCGCGGCGTCAAAATGACGATCGGCGATTCTTCGCCTACCCTTTGGCGATGGGCGAGTCCGAAGGCGAGGTCGCCATGGAACAAAACGAGTTCACGCCCTCTTCTTCGATAATGCCGTGCACCGATTTGCATCGGACTGCGTTTCCATTCGCAAGTAAGACTTCCGAGCGCCGGATAAAAATGACAACTCTGGACCGCTGGCGCGTCGGCCGCGAGTTACAGCACGCGTTCCTGGTCAAAATGGATGTGCAGGGTTACGAGGACCGAGTTCTACAAGGTGGAATGTCCACCATAGCAGAGGCTGCGGTGCTCATCATAGAAGTCAGTTTCGCTCAGCTCTATGAAGGTCAACTTCTCTTCGATGAGCTTTACGAAATTATTCGCCCACTGGGCTTCCGCTGCGCAGGAATGATAGGAAATATCTCGGGTGAAGAATCAGGAACGATGCTTCAGTCCGATGCCATATTTGAGAATTCCGCCTGGGCTCGGCAACATGTTTCCTTGAGAAACGGGGCGGCGGCGTGAGTGCA
>CAZDGT010000198.1:0-1753 GCA_964504905.1 uncultured Bordetella sp.
AGGTTTTGCGGGATCGCTCCATAACTCATCCGGACAAGCGCGGATGGCGTTATCAAGCATGTCGATCGTGGCTCCCAATTGCGCCCAGATGATTGTTCGCCAAATTGTGTCCATGCGGAATTCCTTGAGTCTACTATTTCAAGGGTAAGATAAACTTTGGAGAAATCATGAGCACACGCATTCGTAGGATATTCAGCGCCGCCCCGGCGCTTGTCTTGCTGCTACTGCCGGTGGCGGTTCGCGCCGAAGTCACGCGAGTGGAAATCTCCAGCCGCCAGGACGTGCTTGGCGGGAAGACCTTCGGCGAAGTGGGCGCCTACGAAAAGCTGTCCGGCAAGGTTTATTTCGCGGTTGCGCCGGAGAATCCGCATAACCGGATCATCGCCGACCTCGACAAAGCGCCGCGGAACAGTCAGGGCAAAGTGGAGTTCTCGGCCGACGTGTTCATCCTGCGGCCGAAGGACCAGGCCCGCGGCAACGGAGTGCTGCTGTTTGATGTCGTGAACCGCGGCAATATGACGCTGCTCTACATCTTCAACCACGCGACGACATCGGCCGATCCGTCGACCGAGGCTGAATTCGGTGATGGGTTGTTGATGCGGCAAGGCTACACACTGGTTTCCGTCGGCTGGCAATTCGATGTGCCCAAACGGAAGGATCGCATTGGCTTCGATGCCCCTGTTGCGACTGATCACGGCCAGCCGATTACGGGCTGGGTGAATCCCTGGTTCATCCCTAACAAACGCTCTGACTCGTTCGAATTCGCCTCGGGATATTTCTCGCCGGCTTATCCGCCGGTCGATCCGAAGAACTCTGCGTATCGTCTGACCGAACGCGAGGGCTGGGTGGCCGCTCCGCGTTTGGTTCCGCGCGAAGATTGGCAGTTTGGCCGGATGGAGCAGGGAAGCGTAGTCTATGATCCCAATTGGATTTCGCTCAAGGGCGGTTTCAAGCCGGGACAGACCTACCAGGTCACTTACGAGTCCAGTAATCCGACGGTCGCAGGATTAGGCTTCGCGGCGATTCGAGATTTGGCTTCGGCGCTGAAGCACAATCCGGACGCCATCGCTCGCGGCCAGTACGCTTACACTTATGGCGCTTCCCAGACGGGACGTTTTCAGCGCCAGATGATTTACGAAGGTTTCACCACAGACGAGCAGGGGCGTCAGGCGATCGACGCGCTGTTCATCCAAACCGGCGCGACTGGGCTCGGCAGCTTCAACGAAAGATTCGCTCAGCCTAACGAGCTCGGATCATTTACGCAGACCAAGTTTCCCATCCGCTATGAAGTGACCACGGATCCTATGACAGGCAAGCGTGATGGACTTGGTGCGCGCGTTCCGGCAGGTCAGGAGCCCAAGGTCTTCCTGGTCGACAGCGGTTCGGAGTATTGGGATCGCGGGCGCGTCGCGGCGTTGCGGCATCTTTCGATGGACGGCACGCAGGATTTGCCGGACCCGCCTAACGTGCGAATTTTCCTTATGGCTGGCACGCAGCACGGTCCTGGTTCATGGCCTCCGCGCGATAACGGTGGACAACTGCAGTCCAATCCGAACGACTATCGCTGGGCTGAAGCCGGATTGCTTGTCAGCCTGGATCGCTGGGTGAGACAAGGAGTCGCACCGCCGCCTAGCCGCCATCCGACGCTCGCCGACGCAACTCTAGTGGCGCAGAGCAAAATTCAATACCCGAATATTCCCGGTGTGCATTGGCCGCTGCACGTGCCTGGCGGGTACCGCGCCGATATGCCGGG
>CAZDGT010000199.1:0-17469 GCA_964504905.1 uncultured Bordetella sp.
CGTTTTACCCTCACGGTTCCTGGGTCTGAGGAAGTGGAAAGCCGCTCCCAGCCACGCGTGCCTCTCAATCAGCGCTTGCTGGAGCCGGTCAGCGAAACCGGGGATTGACGGGAACCCACTCCCGACGTCACTTAGTTAAGCGACGACACACCTCACCACCAAATTAATGCCCTCGCGGCTGAACGACCCGCGCTAAAATACGGATTGCGCGGACGCGAAGGTTGGTGGAATGAACCTAGAAGACTTCAAAAACTACATTCACGTTCCCAAACTCTGGGGGGAGGAGATATGGCTAACCAACATCCCAGCGTATTGTGCCAAATTCCTTGTGCTCAAAGATGGTTACAAGTGCAGTCTCCATCGCCATCTGGTGAAGACTGAGACCTTCTTTGTATTGGAGGGCGCGGTCAACCTGGAAGTTCAGACCGGCCCCAATCAGACCTTCCAAACCATTCTCTTGGAAGCCGGCGAAAACCACCACCTTTCGACCGGCACGTGCCATCGATTTAGCACAGCGAAACCAGGCGGGGCTTTGATCCTCGAGGTAAGCACGAGGCACGATGATCTGGATGTGGAGCGGCTAGAGGATAGCCGAGCGATCTGAACGGCTACTTTTCGCCCTTTAGCTGCGAATACACCATGCTGACGAAGCGGTCCGCGCTCGTCCCTGAGCCAGCAGGCAATAGTCCACCTGGAACTTTCGCGTCATACGGAGCAGTCACTTTCGCGGCCAGGACTTCCCTCTCGCTCTTTCCCTCTTTGATCATCTGCTGCACCTTCGCCTGCACGCCGAGGATCATGTCGCGATAGGGAATGATATCCGTGCGGTTAATGATGGTGCCGTGGCCCGGTATGAGCCTGGTGTTTGGTCCTGCAATCTTCATAGTGGCATCGAGCGCTTCCAGCGCACCCTTCAAAGTGCCGCCGTTGTTGGTGTCGATGAAGGGATACCCGTAGTTCCGATAAAAATCCCCGATCATGATCACGTCCGCGTTCTCAAACCTGATCATGGTGTCACCGCCCGTATGTGCAGCCCGAACCGGAATCAGATCCACTATTTCGCCGTTCATCCGAAATTTAACGGGATCGCCCAAACCGTAAGTTACGACGGGAAGCCGGGCCGGGTCCCTCGCAGGAGCCGGGTTGGCAGCGGCCGATGGCACTGGGGGACGCGATAGTTCCTCGCGCAGTTCTTCCCGCGCAAGAAGCAGCGCGCCCATCTTCACAAAGTTTGCATTGCCAGCAGTGTGATCGCCATGCACGTGCGTGTTAACCAGAAAGCGAATTGGCTCGGAGCTGATTTTCCTGATCGCCGCCACTACCTTGTCCGTGATTTGCGCGTACTGCGCATCGACCATAAAGATGCCATCTGGCCCGGCCAGTACACCGACCCTTCCGCCGGCTGCGTCTTCATGGCCGGGATCGGCTCCCGCCGAGCCAGAAAGCATGTAGAGATTAGGGGCGATTTTCTCGGTCAGAATTTCGATCTTCGCGTAGTCGATTCCCTGCGCCCACGCGCAGGCGCTCAAGGCCACAGCGATCACCATCCCTAGGGGAAATTGGCTTGCTGGTTTCATTGGTATTGCTCCTTTTCAGCTTGTCCAGAGGCTACTTCGCCAGCGCTGGCAGCGTGGTGAAAGTGTGCGCGGCGCCGGGCGGAATCCGAATCCCTAGTGCACCGATCTGCGCACCGCCCGGAGTGGTGAACTCGATGGTTCCACGAATGCCCGCTGCCGCCGGGAACTTGTCCACGCCGAGCGTAAACGCGCTGTGGCCATTGGCTGCCAGGGAAATCGTTCCACTGGCAATTTGAGTTCCCGCGGCATTTCGAACCTTTACGGAAATGTCCACTGGTTGCGTCGATACCGCGTTTACCGCCACGCCGGTTGCCGTATCACCGGTATTGTCAAAGGCCTGTACATAGGCACCCGCGTTTCGGCTCTCCAGCGGGACGACAGCTTCCTGGCCATTGTGGCGGAAGATCACAAACCCGCTGACGTGTCCCGTGGTAGTGAGCTGCGCTGAACCGGTGAGAAGATCCGGCGCCCCCGTGCTTTGCACTGTGAGTGTCGCCCCGGCGGCCAGCAATTGACTGACGACGGAATTCTGGGTAGTGGCGCCGCTGCCCGATTGCGGAAACGAAAGAGGAAGCGGCAGCGGAAGGCCGGTTTGATCGGCGAAAAAGCTGAGCGTGGCCTGCGCCGCACTCGTTCCCGTGTTCACCAGCACAAACGTTGTCTGCCAGCCATCGCCGCCGGAAGCCAGGTGCGCGATGCTCCCGCCATTGATGCCAACATTGGCCAGAGCCGGGATGGTGGTGAGTGCGTTGTTCGGCGGCGTGAAGCGCAGCCCCAGCACACTGATCTGGCCGCCCGCTGGCGTATCGAATTCGATAGTTCCGCGTTTGTCCGCCGTCACCGGGAATTGCGCGGCTAGACCGAAAGCAGTGTGGCCGTTGCCTCCCAGAGTGATGGTGGCTCCCGCGCTGATCACTGTGCCATTCTCGTCACGAATTACGACCGGAATGACGGCGTTTTGCGAGGAGACATTCTGCACCGCAACGCCCAGCACCAAGCCGCCGGTGTTGTCGAAGGCCAGCAGGTACGAACTGGCACTACGCGTTTCCATCGGCACCACCGCTTCCTGCTCGGTTTGAATCTGGTGGAATATGGCAAAGCCGTCCACCAAACCGGTAGCGGCAAGTTGTGCTGAACCCACCAGCACGGGCGGAGCCTGCGCGCCCGCTGTATTCACGACTAGCGACGCGTTCCCCGCCAGCGTCCGGTCAAAGGACGATGCCAAAAGGGGACCGCCTGCAGCTTGTTGCGGAAAGCCGAGTGGCAGTGGCAAAGGACCTTCGCCGCTAGCGTCAAGAACGTCGCCGAACAGACTCAGGCGTGCCTGCGCCGAGGAAACGCCTTTGTTGACCAACGTGAAGGTGGTGGTCCAGTTTTCCTCCGCCGCGAGATGCGCCATCGAGCCCACCGGGTTCAATCCAGAGATAGAACTCGCCTGTTGCTCGATCGTGAGGATGGCGCTTCCGATTGTGAGGCTGGCGGAACGGCCCGCACCACTATTTGCCGCAACCTGATAGCTCACTGTCCCATTGCCAGTGCCCGTGCTGGGGCTCGTAATTGTCACCCAGCTTGGAACGTTGAGGACGGACCAGGCACATCCGGGGGTGGTTGTAATGGTCACTGTCCCACTTCCTCCCGCCGGGCTAAACGCTTGGCCGCCTAGGTCGAGACCGAATGTACAATTTGACCCGGAAGTATCGCCCGAAATTTCGTACACCACGCCTTTCACGAAGTCCGCCGTGTAAAGATTCCCGGATGCGTCCAGTGCCACGTCGCTCGGGCTAAATTTCAGATTGGTGGCCGGGCAGCCAGTACTGAACAGGTTTGCGCAGCCAGCGCCCGGGCCAACGGTGCCGTGGCCGGCGATGGTGTTGATAATTCCGGAGGTATCGACTTTGCGGATGCGGCCATTGCCGCTATCGCTAATGAAGAGGTTCCCGGCAGCGTCGAACGCCATGCCGTCCACTTCGAAGAGGTGCGCACTGGTGGCCGGCCCGCCATCTCCCGAAAAAGCCACGCCACCGATAATGCCGGCGATGACGGTGATGGTTGCATTTGCATTCACTCTGCGAATCTGCGAATTGGCGCCCCCTGCGTTAACGAAAAGAAGTCCGGCGGAATCTACAGCCACGCCATAGTTCGGGCCCGCGGAGTTCTTGGCCACTGTTGTGATGACCCCGGATGGATCGACCTTGCGAACGCCTCCGCAGATGCTGGACCCGATGTAGACGTTGCCCGCCTGGTCCACGGCCACACTGGAGGGAAAACACAAGGCCACATTCTTGGCCTGACCGCCATCACCAGTGGAACCAAGGCCGATCTGTCCGTTGCCGGCAACGGTGGTAATCGTTCCGGAAGTATCGACCTTGCGGATGCGGTAGTTGTTGGAGTCCGCGATATACAGATTCCCGGAGCTATCGGTGGCCAGACCGGCCCGTTGCGGGCCAAGCCCTAATTGAGCGTTAGTGGCAGGACCCCCGTCACCGGCGCTTCCGTTGGTTCCATTTCCGGCCACCGTAGTAATGATGCCCGCCGGAGTTACTTTTCTAACGCGCGCCGTTTCGCGGATGTAGAGGTTTCCCGCAGCGTCGACCGTTACCGAATCGGGCCCATCGAGGAAAGCGTTCTTTGCGAGGCCGCCATCGCCGATCGCACCCGGAGTAATGGGAGGGTTTCCTGTTCCCGCGATTACGCGGATCGTGGCCTGCCCAAAGCAGCCGAGAGGCACTGCTAGCACAGCGGCCACTATCCCTAGGGAAGATTGGCTTGCTAGTTTCATTGGTCTCGTTCCTCTTCAGTTTGATTGCATCCCCCGATTGTCTCACCACATTTCGGGGAAAGTTATTGGTTGCGAATGAGTGCATAGCTTTAACAATCGGAAGGCTAGAATCTGCATCGTCGATGGAGAGATTGATGGATTTGAAAAAGCCCAATCGAAGACGTTTCCTAAAAGGCGCCGCAGCAGCGAGTCTGGCCGCCGGGGTGGTACCGTCCGTAAAGGGCCAAACACCAGGGGCGCCCCCTAAGAAACTGGATGAGCTGATCGCCTATGGCGATCGTTCGCGTTTCGTCACATAGTGCGGGCTTTGCTCTTCCTCCCGAGTGGAAGCCTAAGGAACCGAGGCTTCAAGGTTACCCTGAGCCCTGGTCGGTTAGTGCGCTGAGCGCTTAAGGCGCAACGGTGTAGAGGTTGCAAACGAAGTAGGTGATCGAGCTGCCGGCGTCCGGGATAACCCAGTGCGGCGTCTTGATCGCCATGTGATAGACGTCGCCCACCACAATTTTGCGTCTCTCACCGCCTTGCACGGTTTTCTTGCCGTCTGGTCCGGTTACGATTTCTCCGCCCAGATTGACGCTGCCAGATCCGCTGGTAAAAATCAGGACGTGAGCAAAGTTGTCATGGCTCTCCGGGTTGGCTCCGGGGTTGCGGCGCTGCACGCTGCATTCGTGATTCGGATTCGCGTAGTTGCCCAGATTGCCTGGTTTGGCCAGCTGTTCCATGGTCCAGACTTCATAGGGGACGGTGCTGATCGGGGCTGGCTCGCGTTTGCCGGCCTTCTTGGTCTCCTGGGCTGAAACAAACAGAACCGACGACGAAAACACAAAACCCAGCAGCAATAACCTCGCGATATTGGGCAAAATCTCACTCTTTGTCTTCATTGATTACTCCTCATTTTCTGGCATTGGCGGCACGCTAATGCGTTCACGGACTGTATCACGAAGACGGCAGTTACTGCAACGCACGACGCTATCCGCGAGAACGAGAAACCCGTACTAGAACTTTCCTGTTCGGTGTACCATTGCTTCCCCTTGAGGGCCACGTCATGCTGTCGATAGCAAAAACGGGCTCAGGCATGTTGCGCACCAACGAATCGCTGACTAATGTGGGAAACTTCGATCGGCAGGTCCCGCCGGACAAGCCAATTCGCCTTGCCTGGCTTGACGAGAGCGGACACGTCAAATGCTCGATAGGCCGCTGCATTGATGTATCGAGCCGAAGGATTCACGTAGAGGTAGCCGAGCAGATTCCCTTGCATACCCGGGTCATGCTGCGAACGCACGGGCTGAGCACGGCTGGTGCGACGTGGGTAAAATACATAACCCGCTGCAAGAATACGTTCATCCTTGTCCTCGACTTCAGAGACTAGGCGATCGCGCCGTCTACTCAGTCGCGCCCAGCTTGCGCAGCAACCCGGCAATGCGGGAGGTGTAGTCGATTGGAGCCTCGCTATCGGAACTGGCGCTGGTTGCGGATGCTAAAACCACGGATTTAGCTCCCTTGCCTTTGGTCAGTAGCGCGGCCAAGGGGGTGAGGCCGCCCTTGTTCTTCGCGTTGACGTCAGCACCGTGACCGGCCAGAAATTCAGCCACGGTTTCATAGCGATGAGTCACCGCGGCATGCAACGCGGTATCGCCGGTCTTGTTCGCAGCGTTGACCTCACCACTTAGATTGAGCGCGGCGGCCACAGTGGGCAGAACCTGACTGTCAGTCTCCACTTTTCCGAAGTCGATAAGGGCAATGCCGCGGCGGCTTTCCGTAACGCTGGAATCCATGCCCGCGGCCAACATCAATGCGGTGGCCCCGTTTGGCATGGTCATTTTCGGATCGGCGCCCCCGGCCACCAGAGTCTGCATGATCTCCGGTTCCAGGAATTTCGCCGCCAATAGATAAGGAGTCGACCCGATGAGCGGCGCCAAAAGATTGTAGTCCGTGGTGTCGCGGCGTGTAGGCGTGCCCTTCGTCATCCGGATATTGGGATCAGCCTTATGGGCAAGAAGAGCTTTCACCAGTGTCAGATCGCTCCTGAGCACCGCGGCGTGCAGCGCCGTGTAGCCGATGCCCAGCGCGTTGGGGTCAGCACCTTTTTCCAGCAATAAAGCCGCCACATTCCCCTGGCCGCTATGGGCCGCAAGAACGAGGGCGCTGGTGCCATCGGGGAGAGAATCGTTGGCGTCTGCCCCCTTTTCTAGCAGCAGCTTGGCGGACTCAGCATCGCCTATTCGCGCAGCAAACAGCAATGGCGTGCTGCCGCCCCGCAGAACGTCGTAATTCAGCTCTTCGCGCCCCGCCCTCTGCGTCTGTTCGCCAACTACTGTTTGCGAGTAGGTGCGTGAACGCGCGCGAATATCCGCTCCGAATTCAATCAGCAACGCAACCACGTCGGGATGGCTCTCGGCGGCCGCCCACATCAGTGCCGTCTGGTCGTGCTCCGTCTCCTTCGCCTTGGCGTCGGCGCCGTGGACCAGCAGCGCCTTCACCGCCTTCGCTTCGCCGGTGCGTGAGCAGGTCATCAGCACCGTCTCGCCATTGAGCAGCTTGGCGTTCGCATTCGCCTTTGCTTCCAATAACCGGTCGACCATTGGTGCGCTGCGGTTCGTACATGCCAAGTGAAGCGGTGTAGAGCCTAGATCGTTGGCGGCATCGACCCGAGCCCCGGCCCGAATCAACAGATCGGCTATGGCGAGATTATCCAGGTTTGCCGCCCAATGCAGTGCCGTGGATCCGTCGCCTTGCTGTGCGTTGACGTCAACGCGCTGCTTCAGTAGCGAACGTACCCCCGACTCGTCCTGCGCTTTCACGGCCCGAATCAGGCGCAGGTCGCCAGCAGCGGCCAGTCCAACAGCGGACGCGACGATCGCCAGAAAAAGAAGCTTAACTCGCATCTCAATCCACTCCAGTTACGAAACCACTCGAAGCGCATGAGGATCCACACGGCCGGTGCTGTCCCCAATGCGATCCCAATGCACGCCGAACTGATCCATCAGCGTCAGGTGCAGATTGGCTAGAGGCACGTCCTTCAAGCGCGTGTGGCGGCCGCCTTTAAGGTTGCCTGCGCCACCACCGGCGAGAATGAAGGGGATATCCACCGGTGCGTGCGTGTTGCTATCGGCAATGCCGGCGCCGTAGATCAGCGTCATATGATCCAGCAGCGTGCCGTCGCCGTCGGGAGTTGCCCGCATCTTCTCCAGCAAGTACGCGAACATGGTCATGTGATACGCGTTGATCTTGGCCGTCTTCGCAACTTTCTCAGGCTCCTTCTGATGGTGCGAAATGGGATGATGTGCGTCTGGCACGCCAATCTGCGGATACGTCATACCGCTTTGCTCGTGGCCCATCATCAGAGTGATGACGCGAGTGAGATCAGTTTGGTACGCGAGAACCTGTAGATCGAGCATCAGCTTCACGTGATCTTCCCAGTTGGACGGAACTCCCGCCGGATGCGCCACCACCGGCACTTCGCGATGGTCCGCTTCGGCGATCTGAATCCGCCGCTCCACGCCGCGGATCGCTTCGAGATACTCGCTGAGCTTGGTACGGTCGCTTTGGGGAAGCGCGCCTTGCAGATGCGCGACCTCTTGCATCACTGAATCCAGGATGCTTTTTTGCGCGCGCATCCGGCCCATCCGCTCCGCCGGGTCCGTACTGACGCTATCGCCGAATAGGCGCTCGAAGATCAGGCGCGGATTGTTCTGTGTGGGAAGGGGCGTGCTGGCGCTCTTCCAACTAATGGTGTTGGTGTAGGGACACGCATAACCGGTATCGCAAGCGCCCGCCGTTTCGCCGGATTCAATGGCTAGCTCGAGTGAAGCCAGTTGCGTATGCTTCCCGGTCTCTTGCGCCAGAATTTGATCCACTGAGATTCCAGCATCGAGCCACGTCTCACTCGTGGGCGGTGAAATGTCGGTCAGAAATCGCGTGCTGGCTTTGGCGTGCGCGCCGCCGGGCCGTCCCGCTGGCGGAATACAAGTCAGTCCGCTCAGCACCTGGTAGTGATCGCGGTGCGGCGCCAGCGCGCGCAACGTCGGCGTCAGCTCGTAAGCTGTGCCCTCGGTCGCCGGCAGATAATTCTGCATGATCATGCCGTTCGGCACGTACATGACACCGAAGCGGTTGACCGGCTGGGCCGGCGTTGCCGCACGCGCCGTGAACACCGGGACCATGCTGTCCAAAAGCGGCAATGCGAGCGCCGCGCCGGCCCCACGCAACATTGCGCGGCGCGAAACAGCTTTCTTAAAGACAATCATGGTTGAGCGTCCTCATCTTTCTGGTTTCATGACCTGCCGTTGAGCAAGATTCACCGGCGCATCGCCCGTCGCCGTGCTCATGCTGAACGGAGTGCTATTCACAATGCCTAAAACAATGCTGGACCAGCGGTAGTCCTGCGGCGCCGCATCGCGAGCGATCTTTCGAATGGCGGGAAAATCGCTATGCTCGACGCCGCGCCCGATGGCATAGGTCAGCAGCTTCTCCGTGAACGTGCGAACAAAATCTTCTTTGTGGCTTGCCAGCATCGCACGCAGGCCACCAGCGCCTTGAAAGCGTGTGCCATCAGGCAATGATGCGGATGCGTCGATCGGCGCGCCATCGCTTTCCGTGCGATATTTACCGAGCGCGTCAAAATTCTCAAGGGCAAATCCCAGCGGATCCATGCGCTGATGGCAGGAAGCGCAGACCGCGTTCGCACGATGCAGTTCCATGCGTTGGCGCAGCGCCCGGGGCAGACCGTCGGTACCCGCGTCCTTGAGCGCCGGGACGTCCGGCGGCGGAGGCGGCGGCGGAGAGCCCAGCAAATTCGCCAGTAAGTACCGGCCGCGGACTGTAACGGATGTCCGATTCGGGTAAGAGGTGATGGCCAGTATGCTCGCTTGCCCAAGCAGCCCCCCGCGCACACCGTCAGTGAATTTCACACGCCGGAAACGGTCTCCATAGATGTTCGGAATGCCATAGTGCTTGGCCATACGCTCGTTCACATAGGTATAATCGGCCGTCAGCAATTCCACTACACTACGGTCTTCCTGGAGCTGGCTGGCGACGAAGATTTGCGTCTCCTTCGCCATCCCATCGCGCAGATTCTCGTCGAATTCTCTATATAAATCTGTGTCGGGAACGATGCCCGCAAGTTTGCTCAAACCCAGCCAGCGGTTGGCGAAACCGTCAACCAACGCCCGTGAGCGCGGATCGCGCAGCATTCGCTGGACCTGCTGCTCCAAAACTTTCGGCTCCTTCAACCGGCCGCGGATGCCCAGATTCCGCAGTTCGTCGTCGGGAATGCTGCTCCATAGAAAAAATGACAAGCGCGATGCCAGATCGAGATCGCTGAGGCGGTAAGCCGAGCCGGCCGTTACCTTCGCCGGTACTCTTTCGACGCGGAACAGAAAGCTGGGAGCAGCCAGGATGCGCTCCAGCCCCTTCTGAATTCCCTCGTCGAAATCTTTCTCCTCGCGGCCCGCTTGATAAAAACTGAGCAGCGTCTTTACTTCATCGTCGGTAGCAGGGCGGCGATACGCGCGTGTGGCCAGCGTCGAAAGAATCTTTCTGGCGCATGGTTCTTCGTCGGCGGCATCCTTGGGCGTGCACACAAAAACTTTGCGCCTGCTCAGCGAATCACCGTGCGCCGTTGTACCGTAAGGTCCACCGATGTACACATACTCAACCGAGGGATTGCCATGATAGTACTCGTTGGTCGTGCGGCCAAAACCGATCTGCGGCGGTTGCAGGACGCCTTCCGGCTCCCAGAATCGGCGGACGAAGGACACAGCCACTTCGTGCTGGCCCGCCTTCACAGGGATGCGCGCCTCAAGGCCCGCATCTGCGGTATGCATGTAGACTTCGTATTCAGGAGAGCCTTGCGTGTTTCCGGCGAAATTCTCGGGCGTAGTCATGCCCTTGGCTTCGCCGCCCACCTTGAAGCGCTTCACACGAACTCCGTCTAAGCGGATGTCGATTTCGTGCGGTTCGCCCATGCCCACCAGGTAGTCGTAGTGTTCCCTGCGCAGTTGAACTTTGACTGTGTACTCGCCATCCAATGGGAAGTGATATCGGATAAGGGCCCCGCCCTGCGATCCAAACGGCAGATCGTCGCTCATCTGATCGTCCTGAATGAGCAGCTTGGAATATTTGTAGGTATCGACGGCCGGGCGCAGCGTGAGGTCGCCTACTGCGATCCGGCTGATCTTGCGGGCTGCCGACAAGTAATTCTCCAACAGCACCGGGGAGACAGACAAAACGCTGGCTACGTTATCGAAGCCTTCTTGATCGGCGTCATCGGCGGAGAGCAGCGCCTTCCCATCGATGTCGAGTCCCAGCAGGTCACGCACTGCAGCCGTGTACTCCGCACGGTTTAAGCGATGTACGGCGACGCGCCCAGGATTGGGCTTAGCGAGAGCAGCGGCGTCGAGCTTGGTCTCTAATTCCGCGGCCACGCCAGCATATGTGGCTTTGTCGGGTCTCGGAAGTCCAGCCGGCGGCATCTCGCCTGTACGCAACTTACGAGCCACTTTTTCCCACAAATCCGCCCGCTCGCCGACATGCTCAACGTCGACGGTATCGAGCTGAAGCCCAGCGGTTTTCAGTCTTGCATTGTGGCAGGTTGTGCAGTACTTATTGATGACAACTTTGGCTGAAGGTTTTAGCGCATCGTCTGCGAACAGGGGCAGGCTTGTGGCGATCAGCAAAACGCTAGGACAGGACCAGCCTAATAGTCGGTAAGTCATTAAGAATCTATCGCTATGATCTTCCTTGGCTCCACTTCCAAAGTCAAGGGTATCCTTGACAGGGACCGTCCTCTCCGCGATTCTAATGACATCCTTGAGCCGAAGGCATGAAAACGATCACTGACCATTCCCGCCGGACTTTTCTAGCTCGGTCCGCCAGCTTCGTTAGCTTGGCGATGGCGCAGCACGCCCGTGCCGCCATCGTCCAAACCGATTTCTCGAAGCTCCCGCCCTACGGCAACGGCACACTCCCGCCCGGCATCCGTTCGCGCCAAATCGCAAATGTGAATGGGATGACGGTTCACATTCTAGAAGCAGGCTACGAAACGCCAGGGCGCCCGGCAGTACTGCTCCTACATGGGTTCCCGGAGCTTGCTTATAGCTGGCGGAAAGTTATGCCCTCTCTCGCTGCCGCTGGCTATCACGTCATCGCCCCGGACCAGCGGGGCTACGGCCGTACGATCGGTTGGGACGACTCCTACGATGCCGATCCTGATCCATTCCGCATTCTCAACATGACGCGAGACGCCATCGGACTGATCTACGCCCTGGGCTATCGCTCCGTGGCAATGGTTGTCGGGCACGACGCCGGGGCCCCAGTCGCCTCCTGGTCCGCTCTCATCCGCCCGGATATCTTCCGCTCACTCACCATCATGAGTTCGCCGTTTGAAGGCGCACCTTCTCTTCCTTTTGACACAGCAAAAGGAGTACCTTTGCCGCGCCCGGCAGCCACGGACGACGAACTTGATGCCGAGCTCGCCAAACTCAACCCGCCGCGAAAATACTATCAGAACTATCAACGGACCCGAGGCGCCAACGACGACATGCTGCACGCTCCGCAAGGCCTGGCCGCTTTTTTCCGCGCCTACTACTACTACAAGAGCGCCGACTACAAAGGAAACAATCCCCGTCCTCTGAAGGCGCGTATCGCCGCGGAGATGGCGCAGATTCCTACCTACTATGTGATGGAAAAGGACAAGGGGATGGCGGCGACTGTTGCGCCGTTCATGCCGCCGGCGGAATACATCGCGAATTGTAAATGGCTGACCGAAGCCGAGGTCAATGTCTACGCGACCGAATACGGCAGGACTGGTTTCACCGGCGCGCTGCAAGGTTATCGTGTGCGACGGGGTTCCGATCCCAGAAGTATTGCCGAGATGCACACGTTTTCGGGCCGCACCATCGACGTGCCCTCGCAGTACATCGCCGGGAAGAGCGATTGGGGCGTCTATCAAACGCCCGGCGCAGTCGACAAGATGCGCAAGAGCGCCTGCACTCGTATGGTGGGATTTCATCTGCTGGATGGCGCCGGACATTGGGTGCAGCAAGAACAGCCGGAACAGGTGAGCACCTTACTGGTGCAATTCCTTCGCGACTACGCTTGAGCCGGGGGTGCGACGAAGCTCTCTTGGAGGGGCACGGCTAAGGCAGTTCCGGCCTGTTCGACAGCGCGCAGCAGTTCGATGAGCAATTGTTGCTGCACCGCGACAAATTCATCGTAGTCAGCAGTGGTAACATACGCGACTACTTCCACATCGAGCGAATAGGGGCCGACGCCAATGAAACGCACGGGAATCTTGCCGGTTTCCACCTGCGCATGACTTGCCAGGATTTCCCGGAAAGACGCGAGTATCTGCTGGAGCTGGCTAGAGGTGGTGTCGCGGCGCAGATTCAGGCTGGGATGAAACCAGATCTTGTCACGCGCGGAAATATTTTCCAGCGGCATCGACGAAAACTGACTGTTAGGAACGCTGATGATGGTGCGGTCTGCCGTGCGGATGCGCGTGGAGCGCAAACCGATGTGCATCACCGTGCCGGTGCGGTCGCCGAAGCGGCAAACATCGCCTACCAGAACCGGGCGGTCGCCGATGACTGCAATCCCGCCGAAGAGGTCCTCAATGGTTTTCTGAGCCGCGAGAGCGACCGCGATGCCGCCGACGCCGAGTCCCGCAAGGATCGTGGTCGTGTTGTAGCCCCAAAAGCTCAAGACACCCAGAATCGCGGCGAGAAACAGCGCGAGCTTAAGTACCTGGCGACCGAGAGGCAGCACTGAATAGCTGACGGCCTGGGACCGCGGATTCAGGCGGGTTCGCCAGCGAGCGGAGATCAGATCGATGGCAACAGCGCCGACCCAGGAGAGCGCCAGAAAGAAGATGAGCTGGAGGCCACGCTCCACCCAAATGCGAGCGATTGCGGCAGGCGGGGCCAGTTCCATAGTGGCGCGCAGGCCGGCCACAACCAGCATTAGGCGAATCGGGCTTCCCAGCGCTGGCGCATCGATGATGCGTCGCAGGGTGACAATGATCGCCCAGGCAACAAAGCGCGCCGCAAACCAAAAAGCAATACTGGCGAGGAGCAGGGCGATCCAGCGCCAGACCGGAGTGGCGAATAGTTCAAAGGTGACCAGCTGCTGGGGAAGCCGCTGCTCAAATGGCGTTTCGTGGACGGCCTGGTGGGCCGTGGGGATGAGCGCAACGCTATCGGCGGAGACGATCCAGACCCGCACGCCGGTCCGAATCTCAATCCGCTCCAACTGGAGGTCGATTCCCTGTCCGGCGACAAGATAGGCCGCGAGGTGATCGAAGTCTTCGGATAGTCCGTCAGCGTCGTCGCCCGTGGGTTCGCGGCTCAAGGAGGTTAGCTCGAAAGTAGTGTTGTCGAGAATGTCTTCGAGCTGGCGGGCTAAAGCAGGACCTTCCTGGGCGCGGGCCGCGGGGGTCATGCGGTGAAGATCCATGTAGTAGAGCGCCCTGGAATAATCGCGGGCATGGCAGGCTTCGAGAAAGTGAAAGGCGGAATCTTGCGGCGTCAGGCGGCCTAGCGAATCCTGCGGGGCCGGCGTAGCGCCGGTCTCAGGCGCGGGCGATTGGGCGGAAAGGAGGCCGGCAAGCAGGATCGCTGCAAGAAGTCGAAACATTTACTCCTCTATAGGATAGTGTGCGGAGGAAGTATGTTTCGGCGGTGTCTCATTGCATCTTCGCGTGCAATCAACGCAAGAAGGCCACCGCCAGCCCCGTGGCTAGCGTCAGAAGGCCCAGGCCGGTTACCGCGAGGCGTCGAAACTGTTCCCGCCCAAACACGATCGTGACGCCAAGCTTCAAGAAATTGTTGGCGAGGATTCCGGTACCCGTCGCCAGGGCCGCTATGTAGACCTGACCCGCGGCTCCGGCGGTCTTAGCCATGGAGATCACCAGAGCATCTACATCGGTGAGTCCCAAGGCTCCACCGGCCGCCAGTAGCCCAACTTGACCCCATCGCTGTGTCACGGCTCCGACCATAAAGAGTACGAGTTGGAAGAGCACCGCCATTTGAAGAGCCGACCGGAATTGCAGTGGATTTGGAGTCGTCTCCTCTTCTTTTTCCGGCGCCCGGAAACGCCGCAGCCCGTTCAAGCAGAAGAGAACACCGACAAGCGCGGGAGGGATTGCGAAGGGCAGGATAGCGAGGCCCAGAGCCGGATTGAGGATGGATGCGGCGGCGACGACGCGGAAGTACAGCATCGTACAGGCGGCCACCACGCCGAGGGCCAACGGAATCTGGGTCCGTGCATCCTCCGTACGCATCCGGGAAAAGGAAAGGGTTACGTTCGTTGAAGAAACCAGTCCGCCCAAGAGCCCGGCGACGACGTAGCCGCGGCCACCTCCCAGAAAGGAGCGAATGATGTAGGCCAGGAAGCTGATCCCGGAGAACAGGAGCACCATCGTCCACAGCTCGCGAGGCCGAATCCCACCAAGCGGTCCATAGGGGCCTTCAGGCAACAAAGGAAGGATGACCACAGCCATGAGCGCAAAGCGGAATCCGGCTTTCAGCCCAATATCGGGTATGCGCGCCACCAGCGAGTGCAGGCGCGATTTCTCCACTAGAAGAATCGCGGTGATTGCGATGATACCGCTGGCCAGAGCCCAGGACCCGGTTCCTGAGAGGATTCCGGCGGCCAACACGATCATGGCGGCAACTTCCGTCGTAGCGTCGGGATCGTGCCGGCTGGCGGCCACGTACCCGGCAACAACCAGTGCGACAGCCCCCATAAGAATCACTACCGCTGGGCCTTGAAATCCGTTGGCCCACAACCAACCGGCGATTCCAGATAGTCCGCCGAGCAAAGTAAACGTGCGAATTCCAGCGAAGCGCGAGCCAGGGCCGGTGGCGTGGCCGGACCATTGCCTCTCGACGCCGACGGCGGCGCCCCCGAGCGCACTCATGGCGATCCCGAGTACATCAATAGACACACCTCATTGTAGGGGCGATGGCGCGTTATCCCGAAAGGGAGCTGGCTAGTTCTCGCGAGCCGTAACTTATTTCAACTTTCCCAGGCCGGCTCCGGACTGCCAGGCCTTCATGAGAATTGGTTTGATGACTTGAGAAAACTCCAGATACGCGCTCGAGTCCGGGCGGAAGTGGAGTCCATCGGGTAAGAACAGGTTCTCCCGCAGGTTGTTACGGCTATCGAACAGGACTGAATTGAGATCAATGTAACCGACGTTGACCGCCTCACGGCTATAGCGCTCCATCTCGCGGTTCACCGCATCCACCACTCCCCAGCGCGCACGCTTTTCCGGCGCCTTGTGAATCGAGGTGTAGTAGAAAAACGTATTCGGCAACTTATCGTGCAGGATCTGAACAAATCGCTTGGTACGCTCGACGATGGGACCTGCTTCCTCACCAGAGCTGACGTCATTGCTGCCGCAGTAGTAAACCACGATGCGCGGCTGGTACGGCAAAACGAGCTGCCCAATGCCGTCCAGCATGTCCCGAGTGACGGTGCCCGCGATCGCCCGGTTGAGCACAGGTAACGGCGCCATTTGATCCGTCAGGTGCACCCAGAACCGGAAAATACTGCTGCCGGTAAATACGATTCCGCCGTGCTGTGGTGAAGCAGAGCCGATGCCTTGTGCCCGGACCGGAACCGGCACACTCATGCACCCTAGAATGAGCGCCCCAATAGCGCCGACTCGCACGGTGCGAATATGAACGTGCATAGAACAATACTCTAGCGTGGCTCGTGCACCGAATGTCGTTAGCGCCTACGCTGCTAAGGCGACAACAGCATTGCTAAAGGCCGCTAACGCCAGTGTCGTCCGGCCCCAGTGCCAACGGGACCACTGCTGAAGTTCGCTCTGGACACGGTCGATAGCGATACTCCCTGTTCTGAAGCTGGTATTCACGCGCTGAAAGTAGATGGGAAAGACTGCCAGAACCGCAAGGCCGAGAATAGCGGAACTGGCCAGCCAATATCGTCCGTCACCTTCATTGACCCAATCCAGCGCCGCCGCGGCAATCGCCAGCACGATGGCGACTACTTCCAGCGGCCCAAAGAATCCTTGAAGCAACCCCGCGTATTTCCTGTACCACGCAAGAAAATCCGCAGGTTGGAGCGATCGCCAGAAGGGTACCAGAAGCGCTCCTTCCGCGAGCAGCGCACCCGACATCAGGCCTAGCCCAATCGCCGCCAGCAATGCTGCGGCGTTTGCGAGCGAACTCACTCACCCCTCTCCTGTCTGGCGGAGCTCTGGAGGCCCGATCGCGCGGGGCGTTTTCGTGTCACATACAGCGTTAGGGCCGAGCCAGCCAGTCCGCAGGCAGAGAGCGCCAGCAGCGCCAGCGTCATGCTGTGCGTGCGGTCTCTGACCACGCCAATCAAGTAAGGGCTCGCGTAGCCGGAAAGATTTCCGATTGAATTGATCCAAGCGATGCCGGCCGCGGCCGCAGCGCCCGAAAGAATTCCTGTCGGCAGCGTCCACAGAAGACACAGCGAGCATTCAGTTCCGATCGCAGCTATGGTAAGCGCTGCGAGTCCAGCGGGGCCCGATATTCCTGGAATAGCGCTGACAGCGAACGCGGTGGCCCCCACCATTCCGGCAATCGTCAGATGCCAACGACGTTCTCCCGTGACGTCGGAGTGGTGCCCAGCCAGCACCATTCCCATGGCCGCCGCGCCCCATGGAATCACGGATAGCCAGCCGATGACCAGCGGATCGTGCGTGAGCGTATCGTGGATCACCTGGGGAAGCCAGAACCCGAGACCGTAGTTCCCCATCACGAATAGGAAATACATCAGACCTAGAATCCACACGTCGATACTGCGAAACGCGTCGGAGAGCTTATGGTTTCCTGGGCTGGATCGCCTCTTGATCTCTTCCTCTCTGCGAAGGCCTTCCATCACTAGGTTCCTTTCGCGGTCATTCAACCAAGCAGCCTTGGCGGGGCCATCGGTAAGGAACACCAGAGTCAGCAATCCGGCCAGGATCGACGGCAGGCCCTCCACTAGAAACAACCACTGCCAGGCATGCAAGTTTCCAACACCGCTCATGTGCCCGAGAATCCAGCCTGAGATCGGGCCGGTTAATACTCCTGAAAGCGGTATGCCGGTCATGAACATCGCCACCATCTTGGCGCG
>CAZDGT010000200.1:0-2894 GCA_964504905.1 uncultured Bordetella sp.
CACGGTGGAGGTCGCGCTGCGGCTGGGCGTGAACAAGCACAGCCTGTATGACTGGGTGAGGAAGGCCAAACTCAGCAAAGGCCAGGACGTACTGGCTAAAACGCCAGCGGTCAGCGAGTCAGCCGAGCTGCGGCGCCTGAAGGCTGAACTCAAGCGCGTGACCGAGGAGCGCGACATCCTAAAAAAGGCCGCGGCGTACTTTGCCAAGGGGTGAGGGCAAGGTACGCCTTCATGCGTGATCACTTGAGCGAGTTTCGTGTCAGCGCCATGTGCCGCATGCTGCGCATCCACCGCAGCGGCTTCTACGCATGGGTGAAGCAACCCCGTAGCGCGAGGACGGGCGAAGACACTCGGCTGACGGGATTGATCAAGCAAGCCTGGCTCGCCAGTGGCACGGTCTACGGCTACCGCAAGGTCTGCGACGATCTCCGCGATCTGGGCGAGGCCTGCAGCCGCCACCGAGTGGCGCGCCTGATGCGGCGCGAGGGGCTGCGGGCGCAGCGCGGCTATGACCGACGCCCTGGCCCGCGTGGCGGCAAGCCGTCTGCGGTAGCGCCCAACCGACTGGATCGGCAGTTCAACCCCAGCGTGCCGGATCGGCACTGGGTTACCGACATCACGTATCTGCGCACGCACGAAGGCTGGCTGTATCTGGCGGTGGTGATCGATTTGTTCTCGCGCCAGGTGGTTGGCTGGGCGATGCAGGGCCAAATGACGACCGACCTGGTACTGCGAGCACTGACGATGGCGGTGTGGCGGCGGCGGCCTGCGCCCGGGCTGATACTGCACTCCGACCAGGGCAGCCAATTTACCAGCGGTGACTGGCAGGCCTTCCTGCGCAGCCATGGCATCGAGTGCAGCATGAGCCGTCGGGGCAACTGCCACGACAATGCGGTTGCCGAGAGCTTCTTCCAGTTGCTCAAGCGCGAGCGCGTGCGCCGCAAAATTTACCTGACGCGCGAGCAGGCGAGATCCGATGTGTTCGACTACATCGAGCTCTTCTACAATTCGCGGCGCAGGCACGGGGCAAACGGTGGACTGGCTCCGATAGAGTACGAACGGCAGTTCAGACATTCTGGGGTTCCATGTGTCTAGAGAACCCTGGTCGATTCAGTTTGGCCGTGTTGTTTGCGTCTCCGGTGCTTGCTCGGGATGAGCGCGAGCCTTGGGTTCGAGGCCTAAGAGCGGAAGGGAGTGGAGCGACGCAAATGGAGCGATGGTTTGCGAAGTCGGTGTTAGACGGCGCGATCGACCACTCATTTGCAGATAACGAACTACCGTTTTAACGCCAAGTTGCGCTGTGGCATCCTGGAATGTGCCTAATGAACCGATAAATCATGGATATAGGCAATATTTATAAGCTTTTACTTTACCTTTAAATGCACAACATCTGGTGTAAGGCGTTGATATGGCATCTATTTGTTGTGGATGTAGAATGAATCGTCCGAAATGGTCGGTTCCTTGCGAGGTGGCTGAATATGTATGACGCGAGAGCCGTGGCGAATTTTTTCTTGGACTACGCCGACGAAAAGGGAAGGACGGTAACGCTGCTGTCGATCCTGAAAATGATTTTCTATGCACACGGGTGGCATCTGAGTCATCGGCACGAACCGCTTGTTGTCCAGCCTTTTGAGGCATGGACGCATGGGCCAGTAGTGCGCGCAGTCTGGGAGTCATTTAGCGGTAGCGGTAGCGCTCCTATCAAAACCCGAGCAAAGCGGCTGGACGTGGTTGCTCATGTTTATTCGGAGGCGCGGGATGGCATCACGTCCGAGCAAATGGAATTTCTGCGCCATATTTTTGATGCATATGCCCACATCGATGCATTTGATTTGTCCAACATGACGCACGTTAAAGGATCACCTTGGGACAAGGTATGGAACGCCCCTGATGGCGAAATCAACATTGGGATGAGGATTCCAAACGAAGAAATTCGAAAGTGGTTCTCGGACCAGCAAGCGCCGGGCCTACTTCACTAAAGCAGTTTCGAGCCAGAACGGGAGGTAGATGTGAGCAAACTGAAGCTTCCGGCGGTGCAGGATATCGCGAGATTGATCGGTGTAAATGACGATGACACTGAGCAAAGGCTGCACGCTTATTACACGGCTCAAACGATTGCGGGTTTTAATTACGGCGCCGCGCAACGGCTTTGCCGTTATGCGTTCGCTCATATGATGCCCCTTACCAGTATTTTGGAGGGATGCAAAAGTGGTGGTCCTGTAGGTGTCAGATCGAACGCCGACGTATTACGTCTCGTCTGGGACGCCACGACAAACAGGTCCGTAGTGACCTACGGGCTAAAGCCGAAAATGCTAGCGTTGCGACGCGATCTTGTTACCGTGGTTGCACCGCCGTTCTATTTCGTTGAAGACGGGAAGGCCTACGTATACTGGCTGCAGCCTAGGAAGGGACACGCACTGTCGTTGGGCGAGCTCAGTCTGTTGGCGTCGATGGTCAAGGCGACATTTCTTGTTGATGACTTCCAGAACGTCGGTTTTGAGGTATGCGATTTAAGTGCGAATTCCGAAGGTGATCGCGAGGCGAGAACTTACCACCTTGAGTCATTTCAAATTGTCCCGGAGGCTGAAATTGCCGAGAAACTGCAAGGCTTTGCGCGTGCCTACGATAAGTTGGTGGCGCGCGGCGTCCGGCGCCCGAAACGGCCCCCGAAGCAGCGTCCTACCGAACCAGGTTTGTTTGACGATGAAGCACCGAGCTAGAAAATTCCGACGATGCGGCAATTCATTCGATTCTGCATAAACTCGAAGAAAATACGCTTCAATAAACTTCCTCGGAATCCGTCACACTTTTAGAAGCCGCGGAGAGTGAATTCTCCATCTTTGGCGGTGAGGCTGGATCGTCAAGCACAGGTTGCAGCACGATTTGCTGACGCG
>CAZDGT010000201.1:0-11294 GCA_964504905.1 uncultured Bordetella sp.
ATGACGGGAGCGCGTTTCATCGCGTGGTGGCGAACGGCATCATTCAGGGTGGCGATCCGTTATTGAAGAACCCCAAGACGGTCAAGACTCTGTGGGGCACCGGGGGATTGAGCCTGCTCGCCAACGAGATCAGCGATATGAAGCATGAGCGCGGCGTGGTCTCCACTGTCAGCATTCCGGGCAGGGCCAACAGCGAAGGCGCGCAGTTCTTCGTGTGCGTCGCGCCGCAGCCGCCGCTGGACGGCAAGTTCTCGACCTTCGGCCGGATCACCGAAGGCATTGATGTCGTGGAGAAAATCTCACAGGTAGCAGCAGATTCGAACGGCATTGTGGAGAAGCCGGTCCGCATCCTTAAAGTGACCATCGAGAAGAAGCGCGAGGAACCGTTCGCGACTGCGACTGCGGACGAGTTGCGCAAGACCGTGACGCTCAAGACCACGCTGGGCGCGATCAAGATCAAGATGGAGCCGGACTGGGCGGCCGAGAACGTGCGCAACTTCCTGAAGCTGACGCAAAGCGGCTGGTATAACGGGACGGTCTTCCACCGCATCTCGAAAGACTTTGTGGCGCAAGGCGGGACGCCGACGGGGCGCGCTTCCGGGGCGGTCCACTACGCCGACCGCTGGGTGCGTCCGGTGAAGGGCGAATTCCGTACGGACGTGAAGCACGTGCGCGGCATCATATCGATGGCGCACGGAGACGATCCGAACTCGGCGACCACGTCATTCTTCCTGATGCTGGGGCCGGGGACGAATCTCGACGGCCAGTTCAGCGCCTTCGGCCGCGTGGTGGAAGGTATGGACGTGCTGGACGCGTTCGGCAAAGAAGATGTGGATGGAGAAACGCCCAAGCGGCGGATTGAGATTATTGAAGCGTCGATTGATGGGAACTAGGGTACTTGTAAAGTGCCATAAATACTCAGCCATTCTGGCGCTTTAAGCAAAGCAGCAATTGCAGTCTCGACTGCGTTTCGGGTGAGCCTTCGGACGAACAACGGTGGGACACCGAAGTAGTAGTCTGTTGACTCGTTATCCATGCACCAATAGATGTTATTCGGCGTGGCCACCAACAGTCCAAATACTCGCCCATCGTCTAGGCGCAAAAGAATATCAGCGTTGTCGTTTTCAGGATTGAGGCTGTCCTCTGGCGAGATAAATTCGATCTTCATCGGATTTCGTTGAGTCGAGTATATCAATGCGAGCTAGCGTTAAACGCCGGTAACGGCGCCATCTCTTCCTTGGGCACGGATTCAAGCGGCAGTCCGGCTTTCTTCCAGGCGCGCAGGCCGCCTTCGATGACCGCGACCGGGACGCCTTGGTCGATCAGCTCCTTGGCAACGCGGGCACTGGTGGCCTCGCGGATGCATGTGCAGTAGAGATACACGGGCTGGCCGTCGGCCGGGGCTTCCAGGCGCTGTTGATGGAGCGCGCTAGGCTCCAGGCGTTTCGATCCTTGGATTCGCGTGGCTTTCAGATCGTAGTAACCGTGACTGCGGACATCGTAGATCACCGCTCCATCCGCCGAGACTTTCTGCGCCGCGTCCGACGGACGCACGCGAGGGATCGCGCGCAACGGTCCTGCCTTGGTCCACATCCAAGCGAGATACAGCAGGTAGCCAGCCACCGCCGCGATCAACGCCCATTCCACCACTTTGCCGAAGGTCTGCATGGTTCGGGTGATTGCGCCCACGGCGTCAGCGAACAAATATCCCACCGAAAAGTAAGATCCGACGTAGAGCGTCGCGCCCGCAGCGTCGAGCCCGACGAATTGAGTCCAGCGCATATTCATGCTGCCCGCTAGCGGCGGAGCCATGGTGTTAATACCGGGCACGAATTTCGCGAACACCAGCAGAGTGCGGCCGCGCTTGTAGAAAGAATCGGCCGAGCGCAAGATGCAGGACTCGGGATTGAGCGAGAGCCGGCATAGAAGGCCGAGCAGCCACCATCCCGTATAGCGCCCTAGAAGAAACATGAAGGTGTCGCCAATCAGCATCGTGAGGAGTGCGCCGCCGAGAGCCACCAGTCCGTTAAGGGAGCCGCGGGCGCTGGCTCCTCCGGCTATCAGAAGCGCGATGGCGGCGGGAATCGGAAAGCCGATGGTTTCGAGGAATACCGCCGCGAACAAGATGGTGTAGCCGTGCTGTTCCAGTCCCGTGAGTAGAAGATCCATGGTCCCCTGCATGCGCATGCAGGTCTTGATTTACTTCTTTTTGCTGTCCTTGTTCATCCACTCGGCCCAGCGGGACGGAGGGAATGCGAAGAGGGTAATCAACACCACCATCAGCAACAGCACTACAATGAGAAAGAAGAGAGCCACGAGGTGTCCTCGCTTCTAGCTTAACGTAACCTGTCCGTACGCAAAACGTCTGATTGTACAGAGGAACTTAAGTTTGGCACGCAAAGTGCCGATTAAAGCGTAGGTGAATGGTATGGACATAGTAGGCGATCGGAAGTTCGTCGAAGTTCCTGGCACCACCATGCACGAATTGCCACCCCTGTTGGTGCGCATGTCTCCCCAAGTCAGGCGATTGGATCGCGTGATGGACATGGCCAGCCAATTAATCGAGCAGGAAGACATGATTCCACCCCAGCCCTCCGGCCTTGCTGCCGACGGCGAAATGGAGCGCCGCCGCATGGATCTGGCGGTGAATCTGGTCGACCAGTATTTGGCGTTTGTCCAGCACTGGCAGTGGGGCGATAGCATCCTCGAATGGATTCGCCAGTGCGAGACCACGTTCGACCTGCGCGTCGATCTGCGCAATCTGCTGCGCGCCGATCTGTGGCCGCACGCGGGGCGGTCAAGCTTCGTCACTCTGCTGGAGGACAAGTCGGTCGAGACCGGCGGCGTCGGCATCGAGAAAGCTATGGGGATGCGGCTGACGTTTCGCGAACCGCCTCCGCTGAAGTGCTTTTCCAACCAGTTCCTGTTCTATCTGAACTCGTCGGTGGCGAATAGCGCTTACCAGACGTGGTCACAGATGAGCCCCAGCCCGATCAGCGCCCTGCCGCCGGAACGCTTTCAGTTCCAGGTGCTGGACATGAATCTGGAGTAGTTGCGCGGCGCTCGGCGCTGTTTCGATATCATAGCTAGAGATGCGGGAATCTTTATATACCCCGCCGGTTCCGCTTTCCAAACTGGTTGAAATTGAAACGGTTTTGGGCGAGGCGATTCGCGGCAAGCCGGAAGTGCTGCGGCTGTCGCTAGCCTGCCTGCTGGCGCGCGGACATCTGCTGATTGAAGATGTGCCGGGCGTGGGCAAGACCACCTTAGCCCAGGCGCTGGCCCGCAGCGTCAATTCTACTTTCCACCGTCTGCAGTTCACCTCCGACATGCTGCCCAGTGACGTGCTGGGCGTTACCATTTACAACGCGCACACCGAAGGTTTCGAGTTCAAGCCCGGACCGGTATTCACTCATTTCCTGCTGGCCGATGAGATCAACCGGGCGACGCCTAAGACGCAATCGGCGCTACTCGAAGCCATGAATGAGGGTCAGGTGACGATCGATGGGCGCTCCTGGCCGCTGTCGCAGCCGTTCATGGTTATCGCGACGCAGAATCCAGTTGAGCATCACGGGACCTACCCGCTTCCCGAGTCGCAGCTTGACCGCTTCCTGATGCGCATTCGCATCGGCTACCCTGACCAAGCGGCTGAGCGCGAGATTCTGCGGCACAGTGCGGAGCCCGGGCTTGAAAAAGTCAGTCCGGTGATTTCCAGTGAGGACTTGCTGCATTTGCAGGAGTCCGTGGGGCACGTGACTGTAGATGAAGCGCTGGTGGATTACATGCTGGCGATCGTGAAGCATACGCGCGAACATGAGGCGCTGGCGATGGGCGTGAGTCCGCGCGGCGCGCAGGCTTTGTTCCGAGCCTCGCAAGCGCTGGCGGCGGTGGATGGGCGAGACTACGTGACTCCGGATGACGTCAAGCGCATGGTGATTCCGGTGTTCGCGCACCGTGTTCTGCTAGGGACGCGCGCGGCGGCCGGACAGCGGTGGGCCGGCGCGGCAGAGAAAGTCCTGGAAGAGATTCTTACGCTGGTGGACGTTCCACTTTAGCGAAAACCCAAAATGAAAACAGCCATTATCGGCCTGCCCATGGTAGGCAAGACCAGTTTGTTCACGATTCTGACCGGAGTGCATGAAAACGCGGCGCGCATGGGATCGCTCGAAGCCCGAGTGGGCATCACCAAGGTGCCCGACGCGCGCGTGGATGCGCTGGCGAAACTGTACCAGCCTCCGAAGATCACGTATGCGACGGTGGAGTACCTCGATTTCCCGTCCATTTCGAAAGAAGCCTTGCGCGATCCCAGTTATCTGGCGAGTCTGCGGGTAGCCGATGCACTGGCGCACGTGCTTCGTGTTTTCGAGAGCGATACGGTACCGCACGAGAAGGGCTCCGTCGATCCATTGCGTGATTTTGAAGACGTCGAGGTCGAGTTGATGCTGAGTGATCTGGTAGTGGTCGAGAAGCGGATGGAGCGCGTCGACAAAGATCGCAAGAAGATCAAGAGTCCGGAGTTGGACCAGGAATTCGCCTTGCTCGAACGGCTAAAAGCTGAGCTGGAAGCTAACCGCCCGCTGCGGGGGTTGGATTACAACGCCGAAGAAGAGAAGCGCATCCGCGGATTCCAATTCCTCTCGCAGAAGCCGATGCTGTGCGTGCTCAATCTGGGTGAAAAAGATGCCAGCCGCCTGCATGAGGTGGAAGAAGAATACCGCAAGGGGCCGTTCGCCGACCGCAAGAACACGGCCGTTACCGCGATCTGCGGCCAGATCGAGGCAGAACTCGCGGAGCTAAAACCGGAAGAGGCCAAGGAGCTCTTGGCGAGCTACGGTCTCAATGAATCGGGCATGGAGCGTCTGATTTCCGCGACCTACTCTTTGCTGGGACTCATGTCGTTCTTGACCGCCGGCGAAACCGAAGTGCGTGCCTGGACCATCCCCATCCACAGCAAGGCGGTGAACGCTGCAGGCGCGATCCACAGCGATTTCGAAAAGAAGTTCATCCGCGCCGAAGTGGTGAACTGGCAGACACTGCTCGATCACGACGGCTATACGGGTCTTAAAGAGAAAGGCCTGCTGCGACTTGAGGGCAAAGAGTACATCGTTAAGGACGGCGATGTGCTCGTAATCCGGCACTCATAGCGCAAAGAATCAGGGATGCCAGGAAGCATCCCCACGCGAACCAATCGCCGTGGCGCGTGTAGGAGGTCTGGGCGCTTTCATACTCGAAGGGCATGAGCGCGGCCGTTTGCACGAAGGATGGCATACGCTCGACCACGCGCCCTCCTGGATCGACCGTTGCGCTGATGCCGTCATTGGTAGCCCGCAGGATCCAGCGCCGGTTCTCGGCGGCACGCATACGCACGATTTCCAGATGCTGCTCATGAGCGGCGCTATTTCCAAAGTAGCCATCGTTCGAAAGATTCACCAGCACTTCCGCGCCGCCGTCGGTGAATTTCCTCACCAGATCGGGGAATACAGATTCGTAACAGATGAACGCCCCCAGCTTGTGCCCTCCTGCCGGGAACACGACCACACGTTCCCCTGGTACAAAGTCACCAATTTCCTTTGTAATCCGGTTGACCCATCCGAAAAGCGGCGGGATGAACTCGCCGAACGGGACCAGGTTGATCTTGTCGTAACGGTCCACGACTTTGCCGGATGCATCCAGCATCTGTGCTGAGTTGAGCGGCTGGCGCTGCGGCGTGAATCCTACCGCCCCAAACAGGAATGGCGTCCGCGAGGCACGAGCAATGCTCGCTGTGTAATCGCGAAAAGCGGAGTCGTTCACATAGAAGGGCGCGGGCACCTCCGGCCACAGAATGAAGTCAGCGCCGTTGATGCGCGAGAACAGTGCGAGTTTCCTCTCCGTATCGCTTAGGTTTTCCCCGGTCCACTGCATATCGGTATCGATATTCGGCTGCACCAGCAAGGCCTTGCGAGAACCCGCGGTCGCATCCGGTAAATCTGGGAGCGCCACCAACACCGCCAACGCCGTCAGCCACAGCAACTCGCGCCTCGGCTTGCGCACGAAGAGCAAAGCCAGAGCACAACCGAGCATCGCAAACAAAAACGACAGTCCGTAGACGCCGGTGATAGGCGCCAGCCGCATCAGCAGCGGCATGTCGATCCCGGCGTTGCCCAAGTCAAGCCACGCAAAACCAAATAAGCCGTGAGTGCGCTCGATCCCAGTCCATAGGGCAGCGACACTCGGAATGGCCCACCAACGCGGCAGCAAGAATCCCACCAGCGAGGCGAACACCGCCATGTGTAGTCCCTTATATAGGCCAAACAGAACGAAGGTGCCCCAGCCGCCCCAGCGCCCCATGCCGCCGTGCACTTCCATGACGAATTGAATCCAGGGGCACACACCGCACCAGAAGACAGCTCCGGCTGCCCACCCATAGAGCCAGCGCTGCTTCCAGGAAGATTCACGCGCACAAACGATCAGCAGCGGTGTGAGGGCGATGGGGGCGAGCCAGCTTATGTTGAAGCCTGGAAAGAGCAGTATCAGCAGTACGGCAGAGGCGAGAGATAGACCCAGGTTCACTAAAACGTCCGGCGAATTGCCGCGTTGCCTGGGAAGCCGGCCCCTTGCAGGTCGGCCCGCATCTTGTTTGTAGTGGTATCTGTGACGGGACCTACGAGCACTCTGAACGTGCCCGGCTTTTCTTCAATTTCAGACGCCATCGCGCGAAAACTTTTCTTGCGGAGAACATCCACCATGATGTCGGCCTCATGCCGGCTGGTGGCAGCCAACTGCAGATAGGTTTGTCCGGCCGCAGGCCGGCTATTCGCTGCGGACTTCGCCGCTTCGGACTTGGTCCGGGTGCGTTCCGGGCGGTCCACTTTTGCAGGCTCCGGTTCGCGTTCCGGCTCGCGGGCCTCGGGCGCAGGCTGCTGGGGAGCCGTTTCGGTCGGCGGCGCAGGCGCGGGATCGGGAAGCTTGGCGGGGGGGGCAACGGCTTGGGGCGTGTTGTCGGTAGCGGGGATCGCCGCCACTTCAGGCGTTGCAGGCGTGGCGTTCCGGCCGACGATATAGCCCATGGTGAAAAAAACGCCGAGCATAATGACCACAATGAAGAACACGCTCAACAACTGGCGGTTCCCCAGGATCAACTCAAATTCCCCGTCTTCGTTCTTGGGCAACGCAATTTCCTCCGTTTGTCTACACCTTTCGTTATACTAGCGGATACCATTCCACGCGTGCCAGCCTCTCTCCTATCTATTCTGGTTCCTTTGTTCAATGAGGAAGAATACATTGCGCCCATCCTCGGCCGGGCACTAACCGCGCTGCTGCCGGAAGGGATCGAACGCGAAGTAATCGTAGTGGACGACGGCTCGACCGACGGCTCCGACCGTATCGTAGAGGAATTTGCCGAGCGCAATCCGGGCGTGGTGCGGCTTATCCGTCACGGGCGGAACCGCGGCAAAGGCGCAGCCATTCGCACCGCTGTAGCCGAGGCGCGTGGTGAATTTTGCCTCATTCAAGATGCGGACCTGGAATACGATCCGCGCGAGTATGAGCACCTGCTGAAGCCCCTGCTGGAAGGCGACGCCGACGCCGTGTATGGCTCGCGATTCATGATCGTGGCGGAGCGACGCGTGATGTACTACTGGCACTCCCTGGCGAACCGCTTCATGACAGAGTTTTGCAACCTAGTGGCGGATTTGAACCTTACGGACATGGGCACAGGTTATAAAGCTTTTCGCACGGCAGTGCTGGCCGAAACGCCCCTGCGTTCGGATGGGTTCGGGTTTGAGCCAGAGATCACGATCAAACTCGGACGCCGCGGCGCACGCGTCTACGAGGTTCCCATCAGTTATCACGGCCGAACCTATGAGGAAGGCAAGAAGATCCGCACACGCGACGCGTGGGTGATTTTAGGGACGATCCTGCGGTTTTCCTTAACGGGCGATCTGTACAAAGATCCAGGCGCCCGAACGCTGCATGCTCTCTCCGCGGCGCCACGCTTCAATCGCTGGATGGCGGATACCATTCGGCCTCACGTTCGCGAACGCGTACTCGAAATCGGCTCTGGAATCGGAAACTTGACACGTGCTCTAGTGCGCGGACGCAAGCGCTACGCCGCCACCGACATTAATGCAGAGCATCTGGCACGGCTGCAATCCCGTTTCGTCCATCGCCTGAATCTGGAATCGCACTTTTGCGACCTCACGCGCGCCGAGGACTTCCAGCCGTTCCTGGGCGACATGGACACCGTGATTTGTCTGAATGTACTGGAGCACGTGGAGGACGACCACGCTGGTCTCGCCAATATTTTTTCCGCGCTCAACCACGGCGGGCGTGCAATTGTACTGGTGCCCGAGGGGCAGAGCGTCTTCGGGACCATCGATGAGGCCTTAGGCCACTTCCGCCGTTACTCGGAAGCGGAACTGAAGGGCAAAATGGAAAAGGCCGGATTTGTGGTGGAGCAAATTATCCGCTTTAATCGGGTTTCGCGGCCCGCATGGTTTGTGAGCGGACGTATCTTGAAGCGGCGCAGCCTGGAATGGAACCAGATGCGCCTTTACGACCGTTTTGTTTGGTTGTGGCGGCGGATCGACAAGTTGCTGCCGTGGAAGCCAACGTCGATTATCGGCATTGCCCGGAAGCCCTAGGCGGGGACAGTGGGCGCGGCTTGTGCCGCTTTGAATTCCTTGAACGCTGCGCGCGCGGCTTGAATCTGCTGCACATGTTTTTCGGGATGCCCCGCGAAGATGCGGAGCATATCCAATACAGTTACCGTTCCGCGCTTGGTGTGCTGGCCGGTGCGGGCAAAGGCTTCTTCCGGCAGATCCTTTAGGAGCTCGTAGTTCTCCGCCCGCGTTCGGCGAAAAGTCTCCAGTGCGGGTGAAAGTTTGCGCTTGCTGTAATCCAGGCGATCCGCCCAGGCATCCTGCTCGATGGCCGGCATGACTGGGTTATCCTCGGCAAGCATCTGGCGCAGGCGCATCGCCAGAACAATTTCGGTGTCCGCAAGGTGGCAGACGATGGTTCGAACTCCCCACTTGCCCTCCCCGGGTTGGAAATCCAGCACAGGTCCGGCAGCGCCTGTTGTTGCAACGGCCACCAATTCAGCGCCGCGCCGGAATCTTTCCAATAGATCTGCCAGTTCGCTCATGTCTCAATAGTAGTCGGCGCAGGACATGTAGTATCCGCACTGCTCACAAAACAGTTTGCACTTGCGCTCGGCCAGCCGCCGGCTGCAAACGGGACAAAACAGCATTGGTTCCCCGTCGCCGGGGTTTCGCAGTTTCGTCGAAATTTGTTCCTGGGAGCTTTCGTCCACTACTGACCATTATAAAGAATCGGACGGGCGGACCCGAGTATAATGAAGCCAGCTTTACCCGAGGATCCTCATGAAGCGAACCAGAGTGTTGATTGTTTTTGCGCTGGCGGCTTTGAGCGTAGCGCAGTCCAGACGGGAACCGGAGCGTCCGTTGCGCCAAGCCGTTCGCGGCGTGCATGGCGCGGTGGCCGCAGGCAGCGAGTGGGCTACAGAAGCCGGGATGCGGACCTACTACAAAGGCGGCAATGCCGTCGATGTGGGCGTCGCCACCATGTTCGCGGGCTCGGTAAGCGAGCTTTCCCACTACGGCTTCGGCGGGGAAGCGTCCCTACTCATTCGCACCAAGGATGGAAAAGTTCACGCGATCGCCGGCATAGGCACCATGCCCAAGATGGCGACCGCGGAGATGTTCCGCAACCGTCCCCTGCAGCCCTTTGAGGTGACAGAGCGTGATCCCGGCGGGTTGAAGGGCATTGTTCCTGGAGCGGGTTTGATGCCGGCGCTGGTCCCTGGGATGGTGGAAGCGGCGCTATTGGCGCTGCGCGAATACGGGACCTTGAACTTCCAGGAAATCATCGCTCCGGCCATCGATCTGGCGGACGGATTCCCGCTGGATGAGATGCGCTCTGCGTCCATTGCCTATAGCCAGCCGTTTTTCAATGTGTGGCCGACTTCGAAAGCGCACTTCCTGCCCAATGGCCGCCCACTACGCACGGGCGAGATTTTCCGCCAGCCGAACCTGGCTCGGACCCTGCGTGCAATGGCCGAAGCGGAAAAGAAAGCCTTGGCCGGTGGAGCCACGCGCGAAGCAGCGATCGACAAGGTACGCGACTATTTCTATCGCGGCGACATTGCCCATAGGATCGACGCGTTCAGCAAAGCCAACGGCGGTCTGCTTCGCTACGAAGATATGGCCGCATTCAAGCTCCAGGTGGAAGAGCCGATGTCGACCACCTACAAGGGCTATCGGGTATACAAGACCGGGTTCTGGAGCCAGGGCCCTGCGATGCTGGAAGCCCTCAACATCCTGGAGAGTTTCGAGGACCAGCCGTCATACAATAGCGCCGCCTATATCCACCGGGTTGCGGAAGCGCTGAAGCTGGCTTATGCGGATCGCGATACCTACTATGGCGACCCCAAGTTCAACCGCATTCCCGCCGATGTGCTGCTTTCCAAGGAATACGGAGCGCAGCGCCGCAAGCTGATTACGGATAAAGCTTCCCAGGATTTTTCGCCGGGAGTTATTAACGGCAAGCCCGGCCACCATCCATCCGGGGAAACCATGGCGCACATTCCGCTTGACCCGGTGCTGATGGCGCACGACACGACTTGTGTGGATGCTATCGACAAGGACGGGATGATGTTCTCGGCCACGCCTTCGGGCGCCTGGCTGCCTAGCGTCATTGCCGGAGACACGGGAATTCCACTAAGCGAGCGCGCGCAGAGTTTCGTGCTGATTCCGGGGCACCCCAATGAGCTCGCTCCGGGAAAGCGCCCGCGCGTTACGCTAAGCCCCACTCTTGTGACCTCGGCGGCGGACGGCAAGCCGGTGGCGGTACTCTCCACTCCAGGCGGAGACAGCCAGGATCAAGGTCTGTTACAGGTGTTACTCAATTCCATCGTGTTCCGCATGAACGCGGAACTTTCCGTTGAGGCGCCGCGGTTCGGCACGCGCCATCTAGTGTCGAGCTTCGACAACCACGCGTGGGAGCGTGGAGATTTGCAACTGGATGATCGCATTCCCGCCGCAGTGGCAAACGATCTAGCCGCGCGCGGGCACAAAGTCAGCACCGTGTCGCGTTATGCCAATGGGACGGCTCCTGTGCTGATACGCGTACTCGAAGGCGGAGCCATCGAAGCCGGCGCTGACCCCTATTACAACCGCTCGGCGCACGCCTGGTAGCCGGACTGGTAATGACGCGGGGTGACGCTTCCGCTCTTTGATGCGACTCCAGGATTCGACCGGGCGGCCTTGGCCGGACGCCTGCGGGCGCTGGCC
>CAZDGT010000202.1:0-10035 GCA_964504905.1 uncultured Bordetella sp.
TGCTAGCCTGGCAGATCTGATCCACCAGCTTCATTTTGAAGCCGGCCAGGCGTTGCGGGTCCGCTGCTGTGGCTGCAAAGAAGCTATTGATGCGAGTGTCCGCGGCGACGCGGCCGACGAATTCATCCACCACGGCGGTGATGGCCTTCTTGCCGCCGAGCCGCTCATACAAAGTCTTGTCTTTTGCTTGTGCCACTGGCAAAAAGGTGCAGGCGGCCAGAGCGGCAACAGCAGTCCAGTTTCGAATCGCGTTAGTCATGAGGTTCCTTCTCCTTCGAAGGTGTATACGGAACCGGAATGACTTTGGATTTCACGGAGGAGCGCATTACAATAAAAATCGCCATGAAATGGGCGCTCTTGCTGGGATGGACGGCTGCGGTACTCGCCGGACAGTCCGTGCAGGTCTATTCCGAATTCGCGCAGCTTGAGGACGGCGGCGAAGTTGTGGCTCCGGAAAATCCGCGCGAGATTCTGTCGCCTGCCGCCGCGCGCAACGCCTTCAGCTCGTTTCAAATCGCGATCGACGTTGCGCGGGGCGTGCAATATACCGTCTACATAGGGCAGAACCCGGACGACGCCGCGAAGGTCACTCTGTATCGCCGCAACCGCGGCAAACTCGAACGCATAGAATTGCCGTACGTTGGCGAATCGTCGCAAGTGCTGTGGATGGATTTGTGGATTGATGCCGACGCGCCCGTGCGCCGCATTAAGATCGAGCCGCAGGTGGGAATCAACGGAGACTGGTTGACCTACCCGATGGAGGTGCGAGTGAGCACGCCCGTGGTGGCGGATCATTCGGCTCAGACCCAAGGAGTCGCGACCCCGTTCGATGTAATGAGCGAATTTTTATGTGGAACCAGGAGCCGCCCGTTGACAGGCCGCGTCCCGATTGGCGCTGAGCCGCGTTTTCGCAACGTGCAGCAAGACGTGGTGCTGGCGGCCGGAAGCTCCGGCGCGGTGCGCGAGGAACTGAAGAAGGCGCTGGGCGGTTGCGGTGCCAAGCCGCCCACAGATCCAGAATTCTATCTGCGCGTACGCGATACGTTGTTCGCAGCGTCAGCGTCTAAGAAGCGGTAGCGCGCCCGAAAAAAGGTGCGGTCGAGCAGCCCACCGCGCTAGACTTGTAATTCACCCCCCAAGACGGAGAGATGGCCGAGTGGTTGAAGGCGCACGCTTGGAAAGCGTGTTTAGGGGAAACTCTAACGAGGGTTCGAATCCCTCTCTCTCCGCCAGACTACCTACACTGGTTCCGAGCTAATCACTTGTTCAAGGCCCCGAATGAAACGGACTTCCTCTGGCGTTGCATCCGTCCACCCCAAGCCATGCTTTCGCGCCCATTCCAATATTTCAGGAGTGCGCTTCTCGATGGTCGGAGGACTACTCGTCACCACAATGTAGTCGAGGGGCTCGTAGCTTATAGCTTCGTCTAATCCATGCGGTTGCTCTCGAACCGTCGCGGTCAGTTCACCAACGCACGAACGATCCTTACACTCCTCTTCGGTCGCTTCCTTTTGGAACGGGATCGCGCCGGCGAGTACTGCGGCGGCAACCACGGGTGTACGCTTCATACGCCCAGAATATCACGCAAACATTTCTACCGGTCTACGTTTTTGCCTTCCTGCATGCACACGATCTTGCACATCAAAATTGGCAAAACGATAAAATCGGGCATGAGCCACGCCAAGGGCCTGCTCAGGGGCGCGAAATTCAACGGCCGCCACTCCACCGTGATCCCCAGCGCGATCCCTGCGGTCGAAGCCGCGAAGGCTTCCCCGCATGTGACCAAGATCGGACTGGGAATCATCACGCCCACTAAGAACGGCGAGGAGCGCCTGAAATTCACCAAGGCGAGCGGTGCGCTCAAGATGCAAGTCCGGGGCACCAATGCGGTTCAGTTGTTCTGGGTGTATACGAATCGCCCGGATGAAGTGATCGAAGAGATCACGCGCCAATGGGATCAGCGATGAGTTAGAATCGGTGCATGAAACCCCTACTTGGAGCCGTTCTGCTTATGTCCAGCGCCGCTTTCGCCGCGTCGAGCGTTCATGAATTCACGCTGGACGCCATCAATGGAACACCTACGCCGCTGGCCAACTTCAAGGGCAAGGTGATGCTGCTGGTCAACGTCGCGAGCCAGTGTGGCTACACCTATCAATACGAAGGCCTGCAGGCGCTATATGTGAAGTACAAGGACCAGGGTCTGGTGGTCGCGGGCTTTCCGGCTAACAATTTCGGCGGGCAGGAACCGGGCACCAACGTTGAGATCGGTGCGTTCTGCAAATCCAAGTACGGCGTGACTTTCCCGATGTTCTCGAAGATCTCCGTCAAGGGCAGCGACAAGGCGCCGCTCTATAAGTTCCTGACAGACGCTGCTGCCAATCCCAAGACCGGCGGCGAAATCCCGTGGAATTTCACCAAATATTTAGTGGATCGTAACGGCAAGGTGCTCGCCCGCTTTGACGCTCCCGTGGAACCGGACTCGAAGGAATTGACGGCCGCGGTCGAGGCAGCACTCAAATCCAAGTAGCCTTACATCGTAAGTAGCGCGGCCATCAGTTCGATTCCGTCCCACAGATTTTGCAGGCGCAGGTTCTCGTTGTAGGTGTGCTGATTATTATCGTGGTTCCCCATCGGGATCACGATGGTCCGCGTGCCGAGCGGCCGTTCGACGCTGGTCAGCGGCAGTCCACCACCCATGTTCGGAAGTTTGACGGCCGGCCCGCGGGCGCTCTCGACCACGCGAATCACTTCCTGTGAAATCGGCAGATCCATGGAGGTGCGGGTGGCCGCTTCGTAGCGACCGGCAACTACCATCGCAACTTTAGGATGGGCCCTGCGTTCTTCGCCGCTGGGTTCCTGATCCACCACGAAAAATCCCTGCTTACGGATGTGCTCGATCACGCGGTTCGCGGTAATGCGAGGGTCCATCCCTTTCACCAGCCGGACATCCATGGTGACGCTGGCCGTCGCGGGGATCACGTTCGAAGCTTGCGCGCCGATTCGCGAGCTGGCCATGCCACGAATATTCAGAGACGGCAGCGTGATCAGCTCCGTGAGTTTCTTGCCGCCACCCTCGGTGGAACCCAGCCAGAATTCGCGCATCAGGTCGGCATCGATATCGGGGGCATCGGCAATGGCGCGTTTTTCGAGGTCGCTCAGTGGCGCCACATCATCGTAAAAGTGATCCACCAGAACGCGCCCGTTCTCGTCTTTCATCGATACCAGCAGGCGGGCCAGGAGCAGTGCCGGATTGGGAGCCCAATTGCCGTAGTGGCCGCTATGCAACTCGCCGCGGCCTCCATAGACGGTCACATCGACTCGTGTCGCGCCGCGTGCACCGAAGGCAATCAGTTGCCTACGCGTCTGATGCACCGGCCCGTCGCACATGAGCCACAGATCCCCTGAAAAGAGTTCCTTGTTGGCCGCCAGTGTCTTTTCGAGGTTCGCCGAACCCGCTTCTTCTTCCCCTTCGAAGGCAAACTTGATGTTGGATTTTGTCTTAATTCCCGCCGCGCGGATCGCATCCACCGCCGTCAGCATCGCGATGATGGGCGCTTTGTCATCGGCTGAGCCGCGCGCATACATGCGCCATTCGGGGTCAAACGGTTTGCCCGCGGCTGGCAACGCAATCACCTGCCCGTCGCGCTCGAGTTGCTTGTCGCGCAGTGTGGGCGTGAACGGAGGCGAGGCCCATTCCTTAGGGTCCAGCGGCTGCCCGTCGTAATGCGCATAGAGGACGAGCGTGCGCGTAGCGCCGGGAGTCTTGATTTCGCCGAACACCACCGGATTCCCACCTGGCACCGACACCAGTTTGGCGGCGATTCCGCGCTTCTCCATCATGGCGGCGATAGCCTCGGCATTGCGCTGGATGTTGGCGTGATCAGCAGCGATATTCGGGATCGCCAACAGCGCGACGAATTCGTCCATGATCGCGCGCTCATGCTGCTGACGCCATTGGCGGGCCGCTTGCGAAGCCGGATTGGCGGGAGTGAACGGCTGGGCGATACAGGTGACCCCAGCTAGAAAAATGGAAATATAGCTCTTCATGCGTGCCTCTTGCTCAGTCTACGCCAGGGCGCTAGAGCTTTTCCGCGATCGATTTGGCTTGCAGGAACTGCAAGAGGTAGTCGGGGCCACCGGCCTTCGAATCGGTACCCGACATGTTGAATCCGCCAAAGGGGTGCGCGCCAACCATAGCTCCCGTGCATTTGCGATTGATGTAGAGGTTGCCCACGAAGAATTCCTGGCGCGCGCGGTGGATAGTCTCGGGGTTGCGCGAATAGATTGCTCCCGTGAGTCCGTATTCGGTATCGTTCGCCAGTTCGAGAGCGTGACTGAAATCGCGGGCGCGGGAGATGGTCAGCACAGGCCCAAAAATTTCTTCCTGGAAAATCCGCGCCTTGGAATCAACGCCCGCAAATACTGTAGGCTGCACGAAATATCCGTCGCCGGGAAGGGCGCTGCCGCCCGCAATCAGGCGACCCTCCTCGCGGCCGATTTCGATGTAGTTCAGGATGGTCTTACGCGCTCCGGCGCTAATCACCGGCCCCATAAAATTCGAGCGATCCTCGGGAGCGCCCACGGTGAGCGCCGCCACCTTGGCTTCCAGTTTTTCGACGAACTCGTCGTAAATCGGATCATCCACAATCGCCCGCGAGCACGCCGAACACTTCTGCCCCTGAAAGCCGAAGGCGGATTGCACCACCCCCGCGACAGCGCTGTCGATATCGGCTTCGCGATCGACAATGATGGCGTCCTTGCCACCCATTTCGGCGACCACGCGCTTAATCCAGATCTGGCCTTTGCGCGGTTTCGCGGCAAGTTCGTTGATGCGCAGCCCTACTTCGCGCGACCCGGTGAAAGAAACGAAACGCGTCTTTGGATGCTCGACGAGAAGATCGCCGATCACCGCACCGCTGCCGGTGCATAGCGCCAGACTGCGCGGCGGGAATCCGGCTTCATGCAAGACTTCGACGAACTTCGCCGCGATGGTAGGAGTCTCGCTCGACGGTTTGATCACCACGGTGTTGCCGGCAACCAGCGCGGCCACCGTCATGCCCGCCAAAATCGCCAGCGGAAAATTCCATGGCGGGATGATGACGCCAGCGCCCAACGGCAGGTAGACCAGATCGTCGCGCTCCCCCGGCATCTGCACAACGGCTTCGGGCGACGCAAACCGCACCATCTGGCGCGCGTAATATTCGCAGAAATCGATGGCTTCGCCGACTTCGGCTTCCGCTTCGGGCCACGTCTTGCCGGCTTCCACTACAAGCCAAGCGTCGAACTCGAATTTGCGCTGGCGGATAAGTGCCGCGGCGTCAATCAACAGGCGAGCGCGCTCCAGGGCGGGAGTCCGTCCCCAGGCCGGCGCGTACGCGTGCGCGTCCTCGATGGCGCGATTCGCCAGATCAGCCGTCGCCTTGTGGTGCCGGCCTACAATCTCAGACGGACGCGACGGGTTGACACTGATCAGCAGATCGCCGGTACGGTGCGCAGCCCCCGCAATCCATAGGTCGTAGTCGCACCCAAGCTGCGAGCGTACAAGCGTGAGCGCAGCTTCAGCTTTCGCCCACACTTCAGGCGCAGAGAAGTCCGCATACGGCTCGTTGACGAACGGTACCAATCTCGTGCCGTTCCCCCGACTCAACCGATAACCATGCTCCGGCCCTTTTCGAAGAGCTCGGCGGCATCGTCGGCCACCTTGCGGCCTTTTTCGAAGAGTTCCCGGCTTTTTTCAAGCAACTCGCTGCCCTGATCCGAGAGCGCGTCCCGGCCATCGGCCAGTTTGCGCCCCAGCATCCGCCGGGTTCTATCGCCCGATTGCGGGGCATACAGCAGCGCCACGCTCGCGCCAGCCGCTGCACCGATCAGAAACCAAACTAAACTTTCACCATTATTTCTCGCCATACTCCTATTCTACGGAGTATGCTCAGGGAATGGAATCTGATAACAATCCCCCGAATGAACCCGGCCTGGTGACAGTCTTCCGGCTGGCCGGCGGCGGCATCGAAGAGATGGAGGTGTTGACGGTGCGGCAGTTGCTGGAATCGAACGGCATCAAAACGGTGCTGGTGGGCGATAGCCCGATGCCGAATCTCTCGGAGGAAATCCGCGTAGCCGAAGAAGACGCAGAACGGGCCAAGCAATTGATCGCCGACGCCCTGGCGGCAGGCCCTGCAGGGGCCGCCGAAGCAGAAGCGGAATCGGAACTCTAGTTTCCGATAGTGAATCTGGTAATCTGGTAAGCCGGAAAGTTGAGTAGACATGCGAAAAATATCATTCCTCGGGATGCTTCTGGGCTTTGCTTTGGTGATGAGTGCGCAAAACGCGCCCAAGTTTGCGGTGGATCCCACGTGGCCCAAGCCTTTGCCTCCTGGCTGGATCGTCGGCCAACTGGGCGGAGTGTGCATCGATGCGCACGATCACGTTGTAGTGGTTAACCGGCGCAATATTACCGAGGAAGAAAAAGAGACTTCGCAGCAAGCGCCTCCCATCCTGATGTTCGATGCGGCCGGCGCGCTGGTCAACTCTTGGGGCGACCCGCAAGTGGTGCCGAATTCCATCCACGGCTGCAGCTTCGACCGCGAAAACAACGTATGGGTTGGCGGCAACGTCGATGGCATCATCCAGAAATACAGCCACGAAGGAAAGCTGGTCATGCAAATCGGTACGCGCGGTGTTGTGGACACCACCGACGGCACGCAGAAAGGCAAGCCGCTGAACGCGGGCCATGACCGTCTGTTTAACCCCTCCGGCATCGTCGTCGATCCGGACAATGGAGACATCTACGTTTCGGACGGATATGGGAACCGGCGCGTCGTGGTGTTTGACAAAACCGGAAAATTTCTCCGCCAGTGGGGCCGGCAGGCGACCGATCAGGAAGCCGAAGACGGCGTTCCCAGCGTGTTTTCGCACTACGTTCACTGCATCAATATGAGCCGTGCCGGATTGATCTATGCCTGTGACCGATCAAGCGACCGCGTCCAGGTCTTCGAGAAATCCGGAAAGTTCGTGCGCAGCATCTCAATCAGAACTGGAACGCCAAAACTTCCCGATCCCCGCGGCACGGTCTGGTGGGTGGAGTTCTCTCGCGATCCGCAGCAGAAATATTTGTACGTGATGAATGGCCGCAATGAAGTGGTGACGATTGTGGACCACGAAAGCGGGAAGATCCTGTCCACTTTCGGACGCCCCGGCCACCAGATCGGCGACTTCACTCACGGCCATACCATCGCGGCGGACTCCAAGGGCAACCTCTACGTGGCCGAGACGGACTACGGCCGCCGCGTGCAGCGCTTCAAGCCGGCGAATTGAAGTCGCCCATATACGTATGAATTTTGTTCTATCATACGTATATGACCACTAAGCTCACGCTAAGTGTGGACTCGGCGGTGGTTTCGCGTGCCAAGCGCTACGCCAAACGCTGCGGCGTGTCGGTCTCCGCGCTGGTCGAAAGCTATCTGGCCGTCGTTTCCCAACCACCGGCTGCCCGAAAGGCGCCGCCGCTTTTACGGGAGTTGCAGGGTGTATTGAAGGGCGCGGACACTTCCGAATATCGCAAGCATCTCGAACGCAAATATAGATGATGCGAGTGCTGGTGGATACCAAGGTGGCGCTCGACGTTCTGCTGGAGCGCCAGCCACATTTTGCAGCCAGCGCCGCGGTCTGGAGCGTGATCGAGACGGGCACGACGCAGGGATACCTGGCGGCCCACGGCATTACTACCATCCATTACCTGGCACAAAAGCAGCTCGGTGTCCGCCGTGCGCGAAGGGTGATCACGGCTTTGCTCCAGGTCTTTCGCGTAGCGCCTATCGATGAGAATACTCTGCGCGAGGCGCTCGATCACGAGGGAAGCGATTTCGAAGACGCCGTCACTGCCGCTGCAGCCCGCTTGGCCGAGTGCGACGCCATCGTGACTCGCGATCCTAAAGGTTTTCGGGGAGCGGCCCTGCCTGTACTAACCCCGGAAGCAGCAGCGCTGCTCCTTGGTAGGGCGTAAGGCGCCGTCAGTTCGCCAGAGCTTCGAGCACTTCGGCGGCGTGGCCCGCGGGCTTGACCTTGGCGAAGATCTTCGCGACCTTGCCCTTCTCGTCGATCACAAAAGTGGTGCGCTCGATGCCCATGTACTTGCGCCCGTACATGCTCTTTTCCTTCCACACGCCGTAGGCTTCGGCGATGGCATGTTCGGGATCGGGCACAAAGGTATAAGGCAGGTCATACTTGGCCGCAAATTTGTCCTGGGCGGCGGCTTTATCGGGCGAGATGCCGACGATGGCCGCGTTCTTCTTGGTGAAGGTCTTCTGGGCGTCGCGAAATTCGCACGCCTCCTTGGTGCATCCCGGAGTATCCGCCTTGGGAAAGAAGAACACCACGACGCGCTGCCCCTTCAACGCCGCCAGCGAAAATTCAGAAGTTTTAATGTCAGGGGCTTTGTCACCCACTTGGATCGGCATACGTCAAGATTGTAGACTAGTGACTATGAAAAAAGGAACACTCACTCTCGCGGGTTTAGGCCTGATGCTGGCGGCCAGCCTTCCTCTCTCCGCCGCCGACCCCGATGCCAAGAAGGGCCAAGCCGCGTTTGAGGGCTGCGCGATCTGCCATAACGCCGATTCCACCGAAACCAAAATCGGACCCGGCTTGAAGGACTTGTACAAGCGCGAAAAGCTGGTGAACGGCAAGCCGGTGAACGATGCCAACGTGAAGGCGCTCATCACCGACGGCAGCGGAGCGATGCCGCCATTCGGCGACGCGATCAGCGCCGAGGACAAGGACAACATCATCGCCTACCTGAAGACGCTCTAACGCACGCGCCGAGCTGTTCCCTGCGCCTACTCGCGCCGCAATTGGTGCGCGAGTTTGGGCGTCAATGCTAAAGTAGTTGCAGTCCTTCCCTACAAGTCCCCATCGTCTAGTCGGCCTAGGACATCGCCCTTTCACGGCGGTAACGAGGGTTCGAATCCCTCTGGGGACGCCAAACTAACATCAGTCTGCCTTGGCGTGTTTGAACCTATGGGAATAGAGGATTTAATGCGCTTCTACCAGCGGTTCCAACTCTTCCAAAGACCTGACGGAACGTCCGCGTTCTTGGAGGTATCCGACCTTGGTGCCGATGAACGCCGGGCCTAGCAGGAGCTGGCACTCACGTCAGAAAACATTGGGTTGAAGAGCTATGCGCAAAGCACAATGGGTTGATCCTAAGTCACTCTTCTGGTGATTTCCGAGCGATCCAAAACAACAGCAGACAAACCGGAAGGGCACCGCCCAGCAATGCGAACGAGGACGGCTCTGGAACCTGTGAAACCTGTCCCATTTGGATCGTTTGGCCGACAACATTTGAAAACGCCCAGTCGACAACAGTAATTGAAGCATTGGAAGTGGCGGATTCCTGGATGATCAGATGAATCCATCCTGAATACTCCGGGCCGTTACCGAACCTCGTAGCGGCAAAAAAATTTCCGTCGGCCGGACCGAAGCCGAATCCCCATAAGATGAGGGAGCCGCTACCAAAAACTGGATTGGAAGGATACGGATCCCCGTTGCTGTAGCGTGACACGACCGGGAAGATACCGGCACTACTAGCTAGAGTCGCCCAATGACCCGAAGCAGAATCAGCGGTGCCGCCGCCCAAACCAATCTCAGCAATGCTTAGTTGGAGGTCGTCCGAATCTCCTGGAGTTCCTCCAAGATCAAGAACAAGACTCTGGACGGTTCCCGGCACACCTTGCAGCAAGATGTTTCTTGGACCTGAATATATCAAATCTGCGAACGCCGAGGTGAAGCTGCCCCAGATCAGAAAAGTCAGAAACAGAAAAAATACTGAACCCGGGCGAACTGTTTTTTGTGCCGTTCCGGTGTGACGCAAAGGGCCTCCTAGCGTTCAACTGCAACGTGTCAATAGAGCCGCGAGAAACCATTTTACATCACAAAAGGTGATTCGACGAGAGATTTTGCCGGCTCTAGGATCTCTGAAAGTGCGGTAAAGTACTATAATTCAGGATCTCCATTTTGGCTAAGCGAGCCCATTATGTC
>CAZDGT010000203.1:0-10671 GCA_964504905.1 uncultured Bordetella sp.
TCTCATGCGCTCGAAACTTCCTGATTTATTGGCTGGCGGCGGATGTCGCCAACAATGTGGCCATCGCGGAGACTGATGGTGCGCGGGCAACTTTCCGCCACGGTGTGATCGTGCGTAACGATCAGGACCGTTGCGCCCAGGCGATCGTGCAGATCGTGCATTAGCTTCAGGATCTCAACGCCGGTGTGAGTATCCAGATTGCCGGTAGGCTCATCTGCTAGCAGGATTGGGGGAAAAATGCTGAGCGCGCGCGCGATTGCCACACGCTGGCGTTCGCCGCCGGAGAGTTCGTCGGGCAGGTGATCCAGCCGCGCCGTCAGTTTCACAAGCTGCAGCAGTTCCCGGGCGCGTTCGTCGATCTTCTTGCGAGGCCATCCGCGCAGGTGCAGCGGCAGCGAAACATTTTCGAGACACGACAGCGTAGGCAGCAGGTTGAAGAACTGGAAAATGAAACCGATCTTGTCGCGCCGCACGCGCGTCAATCCATCATCGCTGAGCGTTGAAAGCGTCTCGCCGTCAATCTCGATCTCGCCCTCGGTGGGCCGATCCAGGCCGCCGATCAAATTGAGCAGCGTGGACTTTCCCGATCCCGACGGACCCACAATCGAGACCATCTCGCCACGGGCAATGTCGAGATCCAGGCGCTCCAGCGCCGTCACTTTACGCTTGCCGTCAAACTGCTTGGAAACGCCCCGGAGGTGAATCACCTACCTCTATGATGACGCACTTGTAGAATGGGAACTCGATGCGTATCGGCGTGGATGCTGGAGGAACCTTCACGGATTTCGTCGTGCTCCATGACGACGGGCGTCTGGAAACATTCAAGCTGCGCTCCCATCCGCGCGAGCCGGCCAAAGTGATTCTTGCCGGATTGGAGCGCGCAACCCGCAAGGGCGTCGTTGAAGTCGTTCACGGTTCAACGGTCGCGACGAATGCGCTGCTTGAACGCAAGGGCGTCCGCACGGCTTTTGTGACCACCGCTGGATTCGAAGACCTGCTCGAAATCGGCCGCCAGAATCGCGCTGAACTCTACAACCTGACACCGGCCCCCCGTCATTTGCTGGCGGATCGCGACCTGTGTTTCGGAGTGGGCGAGCGAGCGCACCACGACGGGACCGTCGCGCAAAGTCCCTCCGCCGCCGAGCTGGAGCGGCTTGCGGCAAAGCTGCGACGAGCGCGCGTGAAATCAGTCGCCATCTGCTTTCTGCATTCGTACCGGAATCCAACGAATGAACGGGCGGTGGCCGCAGCTCTAAATCGCGACGACCTTTATCTTTGCTCGTCGCACGAAATCAGCCCGGAGTTCCGCGAATATGAACGCGCGTCCACCACGTTCATCAACGCCTACGTTGGACCGTTGATGCAAACTTACCTGACCCAATTGTCGCGAGCCCGCCGCTACCGCATCGCCATCATGCAATCGAACGGCGGATTCTTGTCCGCGCAACAGGCGGCAAAGCACGCGGTCCGCACGGTGCTCTCTGGTCCCGCAGGTGGAGTCGTCGGAGCGCTCGAAACGGCGCGCCACAGCGGATACAAGCGGGTCCTAGGCTTCGACATGGGTGGCACGTCCACCGACGTCAGTCTGGCCGATGGCGCTCCGCGCGAGACCACGGAAGCCATGGTTGCCGGCTTTCCCATTCGCGTCCCGATGCTCGACATCCACACCGTCGGTGCAGGTGGCGGGTCGATAGCTCGCGTGGATGCGGGCGGTCTGCTGCGCGTGGGCCCGGAAAGCGCCGGAGCTGATCCCGGTCCTGCCTGCTACGGAACGGGAACCGACGCGACCGTCACGGATGCGCACGTAGTACTCGGGCGCATCAGCGCGTCGCAGTTGCTGGGCGGCGCTATGGCGATCGACGTCGAACGTGCGGATGCGGCTGTGGATCGCGTTGCCCGCGTCATGAAACTAGACCGCATTGCTGCCGCGGCCGGCATTCTGCGCGTGGCAAACGCCAATATGGAGCGGGCTATTCGCGTGGTCTCGGTGGAACGCGGTTACGATCCCCGCGATTTTGCGCTGGTAGCCTTCGGCGGCTCCGGCGGCCTGCATGCCTGCGATATTGCGAGGGAGCTGGGGATTCGCACCGTGATCGTGCCGGAACAAGCGGGTGCTCTTTCTGCGCTGGGAATGTTGATGGCCGATGCCGTTCACGATTACGCCGCGGGAGTATTGGGCCGCGCCGACATCGAGAAACAATTTGTAATGCTGGAGCGCCGTGCTCGCCGTGGGTCACCCGACGCCGAGATCGAGCGCTCCGCCGACTTACGTTATCGTGGTCAAAGCTACGAGTTAAATGTTCCATGGCCCGCCGCGGCGACAGCGTTTCATCGGGAACATGCACGCGTTTACGGCTATGCACCCCCGGATCGCGAGATCGAAATCGTGACCATCCGCCTTCGCGCCCGCCAGCGGCTGCCGAAACCCAAACTCACTCGCATGCCTTTCCGGAAAGGATTGGCCGAGACTCGCCGCGTGTGGGTCGATGGCGCCTGGCGAAAAATTCCGGCGCTGTCCCGTGCGCAAGTGGCTTCGCGCCGCACGGCCGGCCCGGCATTGATTCTCGACTACGGCTCCACCACGCTGGCGCCCCCCGGTTGGTGGTATCGTAATGACCGCTCTGGAAATCTTATAATCAGCGAATGATAGAACTCGGCGTCGAACCCAAGCGAAAATCGGTGGTGGTCGCCGAAGACGAGCCTTCGCACTATCTGATTCTTGGCGATTTCGGCGGCCGCTCGACGGAGCCGCTCGCCGTCGACCGCGATAGCTTCGACGCCGTCATGGCCAAGTTGCAGGTCAACCTAGCCGGCGCGCCGTTCCGCGAACTGGAAGATTTTCATCCTGACCGGCTCTATCGCAATCTGAATTTGTTTCGCGAATTCGACCAGGAGCCTGAGCCCCGGCAACCCGAAAAGGCCACACCCAAGGCAGACATCGGCAACCTCCTGCGATCCTCCAGCTTGCTGGAACAAATCGTCGAGGGCGGAGACCCGTTTGAGAATTACCTTCGCGAACTTGCTCTTGCCCATGCCGCATCGCCCGCGTCCACCGATCCGCAGCGGGAAGCCGCATTGAGTGATCGCATGCGAGGCCTGCTGCATCATCCGCGCTTTCAGGCAGTGGAAGCCGCGTGGCGCGGGTTAGATTTCGTCATCCGCAGCGAGTCGGGCGATGAGTCCGGCACACGCATGCGCATCGCGCAGTATTCCAAGGAGGACGCAACGCGCGACCTGCTCGAAGCCAAGAGTCTACGGGAAACGCGGATGTATGAGTTGCTCGGTGCACGGAAATGGCGCGCCGTCATCGGACTCTATGGGTTCGGTTCAGGCGCTGCCGATATTGAATTCCTGGGCCGGATGGCGCTGCTTGCCGCCCATGTTCGCGCGCCATTCATCGCCGAAGGCTCGGTCGACATGGGCGATCACTGGGAGGAACTGCGCGCTATCCCGGAGGCGTCCTATCTGGGATTGGCCCTGCCTCGTTTCCTGCTGCGTTTGCCCTACGGCGCTCGCACCAGCGAGATCGAATCGTTCGCGTTTGAGGAGATGCCCGGCGCTCCAGTGCACTCGCACTATTTGTGGGGCAATCCTGCGCTGGCGTTTTTGACGCTCCTGACCGCAGGTGGCGGCGCGCTCAACCTCGAAGGCCTTCCGGTCCACACCTATCAGCACGAGGGCGAGTGGAATATGACTCCATGCTCTGAAGTTTGGATGACTGAAGCGCAGGTGCTGGCGCTCATCGATTTAGGACTGATGCCTCTCGTCTCGTTCCGCGACAGTGACCGGGTGCGGCTAGCAGGATTCCGCGCCATCAACGGCGAAGAGCTCGCGTTGCCTTAAACCTTGCTAGCCGCGCGCGCGTTTGGGACTTTGAGTTGTGCTTCTTCAAGGCGTTTGGCTTCCTGCCAGGTGAAGATCATGCGGTGCACCACGGTCAAATTTCCCAACACCGCGATCACCCACAGCACCGGAGCCATGTGATCGAACAGCGCGCCGATGATAACCAGTACGACGCGCTCTGGACGCTCCATGAAGCCCACCTTGCACATCGGGATAGAATTTTCCGCCCGCGCCCGTGTGTAGCTGATCATCACCGATGCGGCCATCGCGATCGCTGTCAGCACCACATAGAACGGACGATTGATCGATCCGTACCACACCAGAAGACCCACTAGCAGGGCGCAATCGGAGTAACGGTCCAGCACTGAATCGAAGAAGCCGCCGAAGCGAGTCACGCGATTGGTTTCGCGCGCCACGCGTCCGTCCACCATATCGAACAAGCCCGCGCCGATGATCACCGCCGCGCCCCAGCGGAACTGTCCCACGGCGAGCATGTAGGCCGCAACCATGTTGATTACAAGGCCGAGGAAAGTGAGCACGTTCGGGTGAATTCGCGAAAGCGCCAGCCCGCGTACGATCATCCGAATGATCTTATTGCTACCGTAACCTATGGCGTGAGTGATCGTCATTTATCCTCACTGAGCACACTGCTGGCCGCCTGGTGAATGGTAATAAGCTCGATAATTTCCATCTCACGCACGCCGCCGGGAATCGTGATCTTTACCGTATCACCGACCTCTTTGCCTAGCAACCCGCGTCCAATCGGCGAGACGGTGGATATCAATCCTTTGGCGACATCCACGTCCTCACTGGTTACCAGTTTGTAACGTACTTTTTCATCTTTATCAACATCCAGGACCGTTACGGTGGAGCCCAATCCCACGCGGTCGTGGGGGATCTTGGACATATCGATCATGGAGATGTCGCGCAAGCGGGCGTGCAACTGGCCCAGGCGCGCGTTGACGAACGCCTGACGCTCCTTGGCCGCGTGATACTCAGCGTTTTCACTGAGATCGCCGTGGGCCCGCGCTTTGAGAATCTCCCGAGGAAGCTCAACGCGGAACTCATTCTCGAGCACCGCAATCTCTTCCTGGAGCTTCTTGATCAGATCCAACATCTAACAGACGAATTATACCGCGCCCGGCTACGGGAAAGCCCGGCCCACCGGGTCCCCGCGGCAATTATGCTAAACTCGCGGCGAGTTGGACGACCGCATCTGTTTCCTCACAGCTACTGAAATGGTCCGGCGCATGCGCCGCAAGGATCTCTCCGCGCGAGAGGTTTTAGACGCGCACTTGACCCAGATCGCGCGTGTGAACCCGAAGGTAAATGCAATTGTGACCTTGGCCGCGGACCAGGCTCGGGCGCAGGCTCTCAGCGCCGATGAAGCTGCGGCGCGCGGTGAATTCCTAGACCCCCTGCACGGTCTTCCCATAGCTCACAAGGATTTGGCTGAGACTCGCGGGCTGCGCACCACCTTCGGGTCGCCGATTTTCAAAGATTACGTCCCGGATTTCAGCACTCTGCTGGTCGAGCGCACGCAGCGGGCCGGAGCGATCCTGATCGGCAAGACCAACACGCCCGAATTCGGCGCGGGTTCGCAGACCTTCAATCCCATCTTTGGGCCCACGCGGAATCCCTGGGATCTATCGAAAACCTGCGGCGGATCCACCGGCGGCGGGGCCGTGGCCTTGGCCTGCGGGATGATGCCAATCGCGGATGGCAGCGACCTTGGCGGCTCATTGCGCAACCCGGCCAGCTTTTGTTCGGTGGTGGGTTTCCGTTCGTCGCCGGGGCGGGTTCCCAATGTCCCTTCCCGCAATGCCTGGAATGCTCTGAACGTCGTCGGTCCGATGGCGCGCACCGTCGAGGATTTGGCGCTGTACCTTTCGGCGCTCGCCGGACCCGATCCGCGCGCGCCGCTGTCGATCCATGAACCAGGCTCGCGCTTCGCCCAACCTCTGGGGCGTGATTGCAACGGCCTGCGCGTGGCCTGGTGCAACAATTTCGCGGGTGTGCCCTTCGACCGGCGCGTGAGTGCGGTGGTGAACTCGCAGCGGAAAACCTTTGAGGGACTCGGCTGCGTTACGGAAGACGCCGATCCTGACTTCTCGGGCGCCGACGAAGCTTTCAAGACCCTTCGCGCGCTCGGATTCTATCAGCAGCACAGCGCGCTGCTGGAACCGCATCGTGCTCAAATGAAGCGAACCGTGATAGAGGAGATCGAGCGCGGAGCGCGCCTCACGGGTCCGGATATCGCCCGGGCGGAGATCCTGCGGTCCCAACTCTTCGCGCGCATAGGTGAGTTCATGTCGCGCTACGATTTTCTGGTGTTGCCGGTGGTCCAGGTTCCACCGTTCGATATCGATCAGGAATACGTCACGGAGATCGAAGGCCAGCGCATGGAAAGCTATGTGGATTGGATGCGTTCCTGCTACTTCATTAGCGTGACAGCGCTTCCTGCTATCTCCGTCCCTGCGGGATTTACACCCGAAGGTCTGCCGGTTGGCCTGCAAATCGTAGGCCGGCACCAAGACGATTGGGGCGTTCTCCAAATGGCGCACGCATTCGAGGACGCGGCCGGAATTCAGCAACAACCAGCCTTGGCCCTGTAAACTTTTGCGCTCGGCGTGCGTCTATTCTTCATCGCCGAAGTCCCGGCTGGTGGAGGAAGCACGTACCGAATGCGGAAGATTATATTCCCGGCGATCTTTGTCTCGTTGTTTTCCGGCGCGGCCTTCAGTCAAAACTATACGATTCAGACTTTTGCGGGTGGTGGCGTTCCTCAGAACATTCAGGCCACTTCGGCCAGCCTGGGTGTTGCTACGGGCGTCGCTGCCGACGGTAGCGGCAACGTCTACATAGCGTTGAACTCGTATTCGGCCGTTGTGCGCATGGACGCCACCGGCGCGTTAACCCTGGTGGCTGGAACCGGGACGCCCGGTTTCAGCGGCGACAACGGCCTCGCTACCGGCGCCCAGCTCAACTTCCCCTGGGGCATAGCATTGGACGCTGCGGGAAATCTCTACATTGCCGACTCCGGCAACAATCGTATCCGCAAGGTGTCGAACGGCGTGATCACCACAGTCGCCGGCGGGAACGTAGGCGTCACGCTATCGAACCCGACCAGTGTGGCGGTCGACTCCTCCGGCAGCCTGTACATTGCCGATGCCGGCAACAATGTGGTTCGTAAAGTATCAGGCGGGGTCACCGTGACAGTGGCGGGCACTGGAGCTGCCGGCTTTAACGGATTCAGCGGAAATGCCACCTCCATCCAACTAAGCTCTCCGTGGGGCGTCGCCGTGGATACGTCGGGGAATCTCTACATCGCGGACTATGGCAACGATGCTATACGCAAGGTATCGAGCGGCGTGCTAACCACGTTGTTTTCCCTGCAGGGACTGGGTCCCACCGGGGTAGCAGTTGACGGTACCGGAAATCTCTATCTCGCGAGTTTTAACAACAATATCGTAGGTCTGGTTCCATCAGCGACTGTCTTCGCGGGAAGTTCCGTTGCAGGCTACGCTGGCGACAACGGTCCAGCGACCAGTGCCCTGCTAAACGGCCCGGCGAATGTGGCTGTGGATCCCGCCGGTGTTGTCTACATCACCGATTACTTCAACCACGTGGTCCGCAAGGTCGCGGCGGGCATTATCACGACCGTGGCTGGCGGGCCGCAAGGATTTGTCGGCGACAACGGACCCGCCACCGGCGCCTTGCTGTTCACGCCGACGGGCACGGCAATCGGTCCTGCCGGGGAAGTTTATGTCGTCGATAGCAATCACAATCTGGTCCGCAAGCTAGCGAATGGAGTGATCTCAACTGTGGCCGGGACAGGCGCCGCGGGATATACCGGTGACAACGGCCCCGCCACCAGCGCCACTTTGAATGCGCCGTGGGGCGTCACAGTGGACACATCCGGCAATCTCTATATTTCGGACGCGGGCAATAGAGTGATTCGCAAGGTGTCGGGCGGCATCATCACTACCGTAGCGGGGAACGGGACAGCGGGTTTCAGCGGAGACAACGGAGCCGCGACTAGCGCGACGCTGAACGGCGTTTCCGGAATTGCTTTGGATTTGGCAGGAAACCTCTACATCGCCGACTTTGCCAACAATCGTATTCGCCGTGTGGCGAATGGAACGATTACCACGGTCGCTGGCAATGGCGTTGCCGCTTTTAGCGGTGACAATGGCCAGGCTACCAGCGCGTCGTTGTCAGGTCCGGTAGACGTGAAATTAGATGCCCTGGGGAACCTCTATATCGCGGATCAGGGAAACAGCCGCATCCGCATGGTGTCAGGCGGGGTGATTTCAACCGTAGCCGGAAACGGCACCGCTTCTTTCGGAGGCGACAACGGAGTTGCTACCAGCGCCCAACTGAACGGCCCGTCCGGTATCGCCGTCGATACCGTAGGCAACCTGGTGATTGCCGATACCCAGAATAACGTCATCCGCAAAGTCTCTGGCGGCATCATCACGACGATCGCGGGCAATGGGACCGCTAGCTATAGCGGAGACAACGGCCCGGCGGCCGCCGCGGCAGTGAACCAGCCGCTGGGCATTTCCACTGACGGACTCGGAAGGATTTTCGTCGCGGACTCCGGAAACAATCTGGTCCGCGTGTTGAACCCGCCTTGCAGCTTTGCTCTTACCACTTCTTCCATCGAAGCTACTGGGGCTGGCGGATCATTCAACATCGGTGTGCAAGCGGCGTCCTTCTGCTCGTGGACTGTTTCCGGGCTGCCCGCCTGGATTACCCTCGGTGGCGCATCCTCCGGCGTCGGACCCGCAAATGTCACACTGATTGTGGCGGCAGGTTTGAGCACTCCGCGTAACGCGTCGATCACCATTGCCGGGATCTCCGTCACTGTCAACCAGGCGGCCTGCACCTACGCGATCAGTCCGGGAGGACAGGTATTTACGATAACTGGCGGAGCGGGAGTCGTTACCGTAACGGCCCCGGCGGGATGCGGTTGGAGCGCGAGCAATTCCATTCCTTTCGTTGTGTTGAATGGAGGCACCACGGGATCGGGCGCGGGAGCGATCAACTTCTCGGTATCCGCCAATGCCGGGGGGAAGCCGCTCGGGAACTTTCACCGTCGCGGGTCTTACTTTCACCGTGGAGCAGCAGAGCGCCACGCTCACGGGACTGAACTTCATAGGCTCCATGCCGCACATTGCAGCCCAGGAGAACTGGAACACCATATTCACGCTGGTCAACCTCTCCGGGGCCTCGAACCAGACACGGCTCAATCTGTTTAGCGATGGGGGCAGCCCGCTCTCTATTCCTGTGGACGTCCTGCAGCCTCCGCCAGTCAGCGGACTGCTGGCCTCTTCGATCGACCGCCCGCTTGCGCCGAACGCTTCGCTGGTGGTGAATTCTTCCGGGCCGCAGACGCCGCCGGTCCAGACAGGATCGGCCCAACTCAGCGCTACGGCAGCGGCTGACGGCTTCGCGATATTCCATCTGATCCCCGGGTCACAAGAAGCCGTGGTGCCGCTCGAAACCCGCACTGCGAATTCGTACTTACTGGCGTTCGATAACGCGAACGGCTTGGTGCTGGGCGTTGCACTGGCTAACATCTCTACGCAGGCGGCCGCGATTCAGGTGGTTGTCCGGGACGATACGGGGAGTCCGCTTGCGACCGGCCCGCTTCCCGTGCTCGCCGGTGGTGGCCACACCTCGTTTGTTATTTCCACGCAATTCCCGGCGACATTGAACAAGCGCGGAACCATCGAATTCAAGACCCCAGCGGGAGGGCGGATCAGCGTATTGGGCATCCGTTTCACTCCGTTCACGCCCGATCCACCTGCGTTGCCCTTCAACACACTCACCACCATTCCGGCATTGGCCAACATCGGCACGGGCGGCGGCTCTATCGCGCATATGGCGGTCTCAAATGGATGGAAAACCACTTTTGTGCTGGTGAATTCGGGAGCGAGTCCCTCTGTGGCGCACCTGAAATTTTTCAGTGATAACGGGAACCCGCTGCCCTTAACGGTTTCCTATCCACAATTCAACGTCAACCCGAGCACACAATCGTCTCTCGATCCCACGGTTGGCGCGGGCGCCATGCTCATGCTCGATTGCACGGGACCCTTCGCCGACCCCGTCCAAATCGGTTCCGCCCAGTTGACTACGAACGGCAACATCAGCGGTTTTGTGATTTTCCGCTACGAACCAAACGGACAAGAAGCGGTGGTGCCGCTGGAAAGCCGCAACGCCAACGCCTATGTTTTGGCGTTTGACAATACCAGCGGCACGGGTACGGGGATTGCGGTCAATACCGTCTCAGCGCAGCCAGTAAGTATCCCGGTGATCGTCCGCGACGAAACTGGCACGCAGATCGCCACCGACACGCTGAATCTTGCCGCCAACGGCCATCTCTCTTTCACGCTAGTCACTGAGAGATTTCCGGAGACGGCGAACAAGCGCGGGACCATCGAATTCGGCAAGCCCAACGGCGCTCAAATCGGCGCGCTTGGTATTCGCATCCCCGTCGCCCACACGTTCACGACGCTACCGGCGCTCGCCAAGTAAATCGTGCGATCATCACAACTGATCCACAAATGCATAGCGAGGAGCATCGTATGAAATCGATTCAGAAGTGGCTGGGGTTGGGCTGCGTCACATTAGGATTCGTGGCGGCTGGTCTCTGGGCGCAAGACACCGGTATCAAACGTACCGTAGTCTACACGGGAGACGTGTCGGTTCCCGGCCGCGAGGCCAGAATCGCGCGCGTGGAGATTGTGCCGGGCGGAAGCGCGGGACGGCACACTCACCCCGGCGATGAAATCACCTACGTGCTGGAAGGCGAAGTCGAAT
>CAZDGT010000204.1:0-2242 GCA_964504905.1 uncultured Bordetella sp.
CCCCCAACAAAGCAGCTCTCGCCCTTGGGAGCGGCCCCGCTTGCTCCTTTTGTGCCCCGGCCAAGAGCCGGGCGAACGAAGGAGACAACACGGCATGACGAATCAGTCGCTCACCGAAAAGCAGATTGCCAAGGAGATCCGAAGCGCGACTCTCAAGGGACATTGTTATCTCATCCGCGGCGCCGGTACGGACAAGGCCCGCATCTTTGACGCGAAGACGCAAGCCGGCAAATTGCGTGTCCGGGTTTTGGGCTCTTGGATTTCACCGAGCGCTGGCGTCCAGATTGCATTGCACGCCGGCGACCCACGCGAAACCACCATCAGGCTCGCCCACGACGGAGGCTCTTATGTTTAGTCAAGACTTCCGCCCGACATCTGGGCGGGTCGCAGCGAAGATGCTGTCCAAGATCAGCAAAGACGCCGTCCATTTTCTCGATCCCAGCGCTGGTAAGGGCGACCTAGCGAAAGCGATCCTGGGCTTCGGTCGAAACGCCCGCGATTTCGGTCACTATGGCAGCAACCGCAGCCGCCACCGGGTTGATGTGATCGAGTCTGACCCCGACCTCATCCACATTCTCCGGGCCAACGAAGACCTAAATTTTGTCGGTATGGATTGGCTCACCTACAGCGGCGTTAGCTACTACGACGCCATTGTGATGAATCCGCCCTTTAGCAACGGCGCTGCTCACCTGATTCACGCGTGGGAATTCCTGCACGCTGGCGAAATCGTATGCCTTCTGAACCAGGAGACCATCGACAATCCGTACACAGACGAACGGCAGCGACTCGCGAAGATCATCGCGCAGCACGGTTCAGTCGAAGCATTGGGACAGTGCTTCCGCGACAGCGAGCGACCTACCGACGTTCACGTTGCCCTCGTGTATCTCAAAAAGATTGCCGACGATGACCGCATCGATCTCTGGCACACAGCAGGCGCGGAAAAGCCTATCAACGACGACATCGGTTCGCCTGAAGCTCTCCCGGCTCTCCGCGACAGGCTCGGCAACATGGAGCACTACTACAGCCAGGCGCTCACCGAGATGTTCAAAGCGTTCGGGCATATTCGCAAGGCGTCCTTGTTCATGGACGCCCTCGGAACCGGCTTGCGCGGTCATCGTGAGCACGAGGACATGGGAGTGATCCTAAAGATGGCGCAAGGCAACGTGACCTCAGCTCGCGCCGAATTCGCCAAAGCTTTGCGTCGCGCCGCATGGACTCATGTCTTCGAGCAGTGCGAGTTTACGAAATGGCTCGACAGCAAGCAGTCCGAGGAACTGATGCGGGACGTGGAGCGAACCACCATCGCATTCACCGCCGAGAACATCAAGGGCACGCTCGAGAACATCTTCCTCCAGCGCCAGAAACTTTTCGAGCAGTCAGTATGGAACGTGTTTCAGGCGCTCGCCCGCCACTTCAAGGGAAACGCGACCGGCGACATTGGCACCGGCGATGGTCGTAGCGGCTGGAAGACGAACGACTCGTTCAAGGTCAACACCAGGCTTGTTTTCCCCTACGGATGTCGGTATTCGTATGGCAGCTTCGATATCTACAGCAATCGCGAAGCGGGTGCAGTTTACATGGACCTCGACCGCATTCTGGCGGTCCTGGACCGCTCCAAATTCGAAGAGACGTTGACGGTCTGCCAAGCACTGCAGCACCGCTTCCAGTCCTGCCGAGTACCCGGCACTTGCCATTCCACCTACTTCGAGATTCGCTACTTCAAGAAGGGCACCGTGCACCTCAAATGGAAACGCCTTGATCTCTGGGAAGCCTTCAATGTCACGGCAGCGGCCGGACGGAAGTGGATCGGCGAAAACACCCAGGACGAAACCGCCGCATGACCGCGCCAAACATCCCCGGTCGGCGAACAGCATCTACTTCGGCAACCGTGGAATCAACCGGCTGTTCGGCGCGCCCCCAGGGTCAAGCGTCTCGTCTCCTTCCCGCCGCGTCCATGAACCGGGCACAGCTGCGCTTGACGGCCTTGCGGCCTGGCCGCGCCACTGCGGGACATCGAGCTTCTGCTTCCGCTAACGCGGCCCTTGCGGGTGTCGGTTCCCCCGAAATTCGCTACGCGAATCGCTGCGCTTTTCGGTCCCCCCAACAAAGCAGCTCTCGCCCTTGGGAGCGGCCCCGCTTGCTCTTTTTGTGCCCCGGTCAAGGCCGGACCAGCAGAAGGAGAACAGAAACGCTCATGAATAGCGCTCAGAACTGGGAAACATTCGGCGTTGACCCAACTCGC
>CAZDGT010000205.1:0-3418 GCA_964504905.1 uncultured Bordetella sp.
CGCTCCTTTCGTTTCGTAAAGCGCAAGGGCAGGTATTACGCCTGCCCCGTTACGCGAAGTGATTAAGCCGCGATGCACTGCAACACGACGCCAGCGGTGTCTTTGTTGTCCGTCACGCATTTGTCCCAGTTGGAACCTGTACCGAGCGTGCCCGATGTCGGATTCGCACCACCGTTGGCCACGTCCCAGGCAAAGCCCTTGACACCGATGTTGACGGCGTATTCGCCCTGATACCGGCGCACCAACTGTTCCAGGCCCGAAACGTCGTCAATCAGCAGGTCGGTCGGCTCAGATTCGAGCAAGCGAATCGCGCCCGCCGTCAGGCCCAACACGAAATACTGATCCGGGTTCGGCGTGGTGTTGATCAAGCTGGCAGAGTCCGTCACCAGAATGGGACGGCCCAAGCCCGGCACGTCCACGCGCTGCAAGAGTCCCTCGTAGATCGGCGCAACCTGATTGGCAACTTCGTTGATTGCCAAATCGAAATACTGCGTCGAGTGCATCACCCAGGCCACGATGCGGCTGCTGGCATCACCGAACTTGCGCATGGTGCCCAGCAAATTGGTCATCGTTGCAGTGGCAGGCGATCCCGCCGTCACGTCATTGGTCAGCGCGGCAACGTTGTTGATCGCAACGCGCGCGGCCAACAGACCGTCGTTCAACATCCCCGTGACCATTTCCTTGCCGATCTGTTCACCGGCAACGATGTTGAACACGTCAGGGTTCAGCCCCGCCATCTTGAACGCCTTCTTGGTGGCGTCGTATTGGAACCGGCGATGAACTTTCACGTCCACGTTTTCGGCCTGCGCCAGTTTGACCGCTGTAGCAGCCGAAACCGAGGTCAGGTCTTGCCGTCCCACCGCCGTAGCTTGCGTGAAGAACGAGCGGTAAACGTAGTCGCCCTTCGTGGTGTTGGAAGTCATCAGAATTGCGCCGTTCGCGCCGTTCGTGATGGCTTCCGTGCTCTGGGTCAAAGTCTCTGTCAGAGCGGTTGCTACCTGCTCGTTATAGACCTTGAAATCACTCGTCAATGAAGTTGCCATGTGTCCTTCTCCCTATCCGTTATCACCAGACAGGAAGCGTGTTCCTGCCCATCCCTCTACATTGGCAGCTTGTTGTACGCGTCGGCCCCGTGCCGCCGTATGTATTCTGCCTTTTCTTCGTGCGTCATCTTGCTGCGCTTGAAGTTGCCACCACCGCCCGCTGTGCGCGTGCCGGTCGTGGAACCACTACCGCCGTGCTGTTCTGGCGCGTCGTATAAAAAATCAAATTTGCTGCGCAGAAACTCATTTACAAACCGTTCCGGCTTCAGGTCGCTGGGCATTCCGTCTTCATCCATCGGAACCAGCGTCTTGCCGTCCTCGTTCCATTGGAAGAACTCATCTGCCTCTTTCAGCCACGTTCCCAGGCGCTCTTTCTTCACGCCATTGGAAAGCGCCAGCCCGGTCAGCGTCGTGCGCTTCACGAACGCCTGATGATCGGCTTGCACTCTGGCAAGCTCCGCTTCGCGCTCTTTCAACGCGGCGGCGTGTGCGTCCTTCAACTTCTTTAATTCGCGGTCGTGGCTCTGCCGCCATTTGGCTTGCAGTTCCTCCACGTTCACGCTCTTGCCATCTGCGCTCTGGCCTTGCGTGCCGCTCGGCGTGGTTGTCGCCTCGCCTTCGCCTTCTGCTTGCTTGGATTGCCACTCCTGGAATGCGCTCCAAACGTCATCCTCAACGCCTTCAAATCTCTTGGCCGCGTTCTGCGCAGTTTGTAATTTGCCCAGAAGCTCTTGATTCTTCTTTTTCAAGCCCGCCGCTTTCGCTTCCGCGTAGCGTTCGGGATCAAGCACGAAACCTGCCTCGGTTTCAGCGTAAACACCTTTGAACTCATCCCCGACCTCATCAAGGGACGCCACCTGTAACGGAATCGCCATTTCCTCTGCCTCGCTTCGGAATGCCCAGCCTTACTGGGGAATAAAAAAAGCGCCGCAACTCCCGAAGGAATCACGGCGCTCAACTCGTGGGTTTGCCTACAATAGGCAGCCTACTTTTCCAACAAAAGAACCTGACGCGTGCGGTACGCTGGACGGTTCTACTAACCACTCGCAAGGGCCAACGAACAGTTTCCCGACAGTGAGTTGACCTTCGCGCACTTACCCACTACACGCAGGCCGCGCTTTACCCGACCCGCTGACCTTAAAACGCACCGCACCTGAAAATGAACATCAGAATCACTCGCGCGGATTATACCATAACCGCACAATTTGCAAGCACAATTTCTACGCCCGGCACCGGGGCTGTAACTTTTCCCTCTTTTGCCGGATACCAGACCGTCAGGCGATGGCACAGCGGGCAATAGGGCCGCGTGCGGTCGCGGAACTCAATCGCTACCGACTGCTCGCCAATCGTGCAAGCGATCAGCAACCGCGTCCCGTCCGTCCTGCCTAGTTCTGCGCCGCAATTTCGACACGCAAACAAAGAAAGGCTTTGGTATACTTCCATCATGCGAAAACAATTTCTCAACGCGTATAAGGGGCGCAAAATTCAGCCGGAAGCCTGGAAAGCGTTCGCCCTTGACCTCTCCTTTGATGGCTTCCCCGTCAAAGAAATGAGCCACGATGAACTGCTTGTCATCATTGGCGGGCTTGCATTTCGCGGACTGGCGGAGTTTGCGCCGGAACCACAGGCGGAGGGGCTAACCGCCGCTGTTCTTCCTCAATCCGGGTCAGTTCGTCTTCCTCGTCCAGCGTGTCCGCCAGCAAGCCGCCGCGCTTCTCGACGGAAAGCAAGGTGCGAATAGAGAGCATCTTGTCTACCGCCTGCTGACGCAGCGTGGCCAAGTCTGCCGGGCTGAGAATTAGTTCTTCGCCTGTAATCCCCATCTCAACTTCACCGCCCGCATCGTCACCCAAGCCGTACCAGAGCGCGGAAAACTGCAAGGCGAGTTCCAGGCAATCCTTCAGGGCTTGCGTGATCTGCGAAAGGCGCGACGCGCGCTTGCCTGCTCGCAATAACTGCTCCGTCGCGGTCGTAGCGACGGCTGAGCCTTCCAATAAAAGCGACTCAAACCCCATCCGGCGAATCTGCTCCTTGTTCTTCGTAAGCTGCCGCTCCATCGCCTGTAGCCCTGTCCCCGCTGGCTCTGCATAGGCCACCATCCCGCCAGCCTCACAATCCAAAATCGTTGTCTTGCCCCAGGCTTGCTGCGCGGAATCTTCCTCGGCTGGCTTTAGGTTTACTGTGAACGGGATCGGGGATGAGCAGATGTGAAGGTTGCTCTCGTGGTCGGATTGCTGCACGTAGTCCTTCACGCACAGACGCCCCAAATCGTAGAGGGTCGGCCCGCCGTTCTGGCGTTCGTCGTCGGGGTCAGGGTTGGCGATAAATGGCGCGACCGGAATGCGGGAGAATTTGCGCGGGTCAAGCTGGCCATT
>CAZDGT010000206.1:0-15066 GCA_964504905.1 uncultured Bordetella sp.
GGACAGGTTTCCGGGTTCATGCGGACGATGGGACACCAGCCTCCACCGCTCGATTTGATCGCGTATTACAGGGAGTTGGGCTAAGCGGCCTTGCTTTCCAGAACCAGCACTTCCGGCTTAACCAGGCGGATGCCCCAAACCAAACCCACTTTTTTCAGCAGCTTCAGCGTGATCCAGGAGATGTCCAGTTCGTGCCACAGCATGCCGTGGCGCGCGGAAGTCTGATGTGCGTGGTGATTATTGTGCCAGCCTTCGCCGAAGGTTAACACGGCCAGGATAAAGCTATTGCGGGAATCGTCGGAGGTCTCAAACCGGCGCTTGCCAAAAATGTGCGTGGCGGAGTTGATCAGCCAGGTGCAATGCAGCCCGTAGACGATGCGCAGACAGAATCCCCACAGGAACAGGGGTAGTCCGCCAAAGGCCAGAAGCGCCAAGCCCGTAACCACAACAGGTACCCAATGATAGGTGTTCAGCCACCAATAGAACTTGTGCCGCGCAAGATCCGGCGCGTATTTCGCCATGATCGTATTGTTGTGGTTGGTTTCGCCGAACACGATCCAGCCCATGTGCGACCAGAACGTGCCTTCGCGCGGGGAGTGCGGGTCACCCGGCTGGTCTGACTTGGCGTGGTGCAAACGATGCGTACCCACCCAGAACATCGGCCCGCCTTCCAAGGTCATGGTGCCGCAGACCGCTAAGAAATATTCCATCCAGCGGGGGCATTGGTAGGACTGGTGCGTATGCAGGCGATGGTAGCCCAAGCTGATGCCCCATCCGACCGCCACCCAGTGGAGGGCGATCGCCACAAAGAGCGCCGTCCAACTGAAATAGAAGAAGGCCGCTACCGCGCCAATATGAAGACCCAAAAGGATTAATGTCGTTACCCAGTTGACTTTCTGGCCGTTTGAGAGGTGGATCGCGTATTTACTCACTCTGACTCCCTCTCATGTAGAGTACCAGCGGAAACTAGGCCGAATTGTAAGAGTTGTGTAATTTCGGTTTTTGGATTCAGTGGGATACGGTCCTTACCCCAGGTATCAGGAGCGAAACTACTTATCTCCCACCGCCAGGAGAGTCTCAAAGTGGGGGGATTCCTCTTCACGGTGCACAATGGAGATTTCAACGTGCTTGAAACCGGCATCGCGGAGGAAACGGCCCACTTCGGCTTCGGTGAATCCGAACCAGACATCGGCGTACATGTCGCGCGCTTCCTGATAATTGTGGCGCAGGAGGTCAAGGACTACGATCCGGCCGCCCAGTTTTAGTATCCGGTGTGCCTCACCGACAGCCTGCTGGGGGTGCTGCGCGTGATGCAGGGCCTGGCTGAAAAATGCCAGATCGACAGTACCGCTGCGGATCGGCACGTCTTCAATATCGCCTTTCCGGTATTCGAGATTGTCGACACCATGCTTGCGGGCGAGCTCCGCGCCATATTCCACCATTTTTTCCGAGTTGTCGATGGCGATGACTTTCTTGGCGCGGCGCGCCAGCAATTGTGAAAACGTGCCTTCGCCCGCGCCCAAGTCCGCAATCACCAGGGGCGGCATGAGTAGAAGCAGCGTTTCGGCGAGCCCTTCCCAGGATCTTCCCGGCAGGTATTGCCGCCCGAACTTTCCGGCCAGCTCATTAAAATAGGCACGAACCTTATCCTGACGGCGGCGCATGGTGTGGAGCAAAGCCTCTGCGTCGTGTTCCGCCTCAGGTATTTCGGAAGCGGCTTCCTGGAGTACTTCCATCAACTGAGAAAAGGCTTTGGACTCAGCACCACGGGGGGGGCGCAGCCGATAGAGAATACTCTTGCCGCTACGGCGGTCCAGGACTAGGCCCGCGCTCTTCAATTGCGCTAAGTGGGTAGAAATACGGCTTTGCCCCATATTCAGGATGGCCTGTAACTCGGCCACCGAGAGTTCTTCGCGGGTAACCAGCAACAGGATCCGGATACGGCTGGGATCGGCCAGAAGACGAAGATTTTGAAGCATTGACGGCATGGGCGCTTGTAGACTAATATATCAACATATCTTGATTGATAGATACAAGTAGGAGAGAGAATGAGTACTGTCATCCAAAACGTCGCAAGCGAATACAAAGTAGCGGACATGAGCCTGGCCGACTGGGGCCGCAAAGAGATCTCCATCGCCGAACAGGAAATGCCGGGACTGATGTCGATCCGCAGGAAATACGCGGTGGGCAAACCGCTGCAGGGCGTGCGCGTTACTGGATCGCTGCACATGACCATTCAGACCGCCGTGCTGATCGAGACGCTGATCGATCTGGGTGCGACGGTCCGCTGGGCGAGCTGCAACATTTTCTCCACGCAGGATCACGCAGCCGCGGCTATTGCCGCCGCCGGGATTCCCGTGTTTGCATGGAAAGGCGAGTCGCTCGAAGACTATTGGTGGTGCACATACCAGGCCGTCAGCCATGCGGGTGGCAAAGGTCCCGAGTTGGTGGTTGACGATGGCGGCGATGTCACGCTGCTGATCCACAAGGGCTATGAGTTGGAGAACGGCAGCGACTGGGTGAACACACCGTCCGGCAGCCACGAAGAGAAGGTGATTAAGGATCTTCTGAAGAAAGTGCACGCGGAAACGCCGCATCGCTGGAGAGAAATCGTAAAGGGCTGGCGCGGCGTTTCCGAGGAAACCACAACTGGCGTGCACCGTCTGTATAAGATGCAGGAGGAAGGCAAGCTGCTGGTTCCCGCGATCAACGTAAACGATTCCGTCACGAAATCGAAATTCGACAACCTATATGGATGCCGTGAGTCTCTCGCCGACGGGATCAAGCGCGCAACCGACGTGATGGTAGCCGGCAAGGTGGCCGTGATTTGCGGCTACGGCGATGTGGGTAAGGGTTCGGCACAGTCCCTGCGCGGCATGGGCGCGCGCGTGGTGGTGACGGAGATCGACCCGATCAATGCGCTGCAGGCCGCGATGGAAGGCTTCGAAGTAACCACTGTTGAAGACACGCTCGGCCGCGGCGACATTTATGTAACCACCACCGGCAACGTGGACATCATCACGCTGGAACACATGCGCCATATGAAGGATCAGGCCATCGTCTGCAACATTGGCCACTTCGACAATGAAATCCAGATCGATCCCTTGAACGCGGCCAAGGACGTGAAGAAAACCAATATCAAGCCGCAGGTTGATATGTACACCTTCCCGGACGGCCACAGCATCTTCATGCTGGCAGAGGGCCGCTTGGTGAACCTGGGCTGCGCGACCGGCCATCCCAGCTTCGTGATGAGCAACAGCTTCAGCAACCAGACCCTGGCGCAACTGGATCTGTGGAAGAACAAAGACACCTACAAAGTGGGCGTGTACACGCTCTCCAAGAAGTTAGATGAAGAAGTCGCCCGGCTGCACCTGGAAAAGATCGGGGTGAAGCTGACTACACTCACTAAGAAACAGGCCGATTATCTGGGCGTGCCCGTGGATGGCCCGTACAAGCCGGATCACTACCGCTATTAATTAAGATCTCGAACCTAAGGAGCATGAATGTCCGATAAAATGCGACACATTTTCACGTCCGAATCGGTGAGCGAAGGCCACCCGGACAAGATGGCGGATCAGATTTCTGACGCCGTACTAGACGCCGTCATGAAAGACGATCCCACGGGCCGCGTGGCCTGCGAAGTCCTGGTCACCACCGGAATCTGCGTCGTGGCCGGCGAGATCACTACCACCACTTATGTAGACGTGCCAAAGCTGGCCCGCGAAGTGATCAGCGAAATCGGTTTTACGGACGCGAAGATGGGCTTCGACGCCAAGACCTGTGGCATTCTGAACACCATCCAGAGCCAGTCGCCCGACATCGCCATGGGCGTGGATACCGGCGGCGCGGGCGATCAAGGACTGATGTTCGGATACGCTTGCGATGAAACGCCGGAGCTGATGCCGCTGCCGATCATGATGGCGCACAAGCTGGTCCGCCAGCAAAGCGATGTCCGCCGCGATGGCAAGCTCACCTACCTCCGACCGGACGCCAAGAGTCAAGTTAGCGTGGAGTACGTGGACGGCAAGCCGCTGCGCATCGACGCCGTGGTGCTCTCGACGCAGCATGACGACGACGTCTCCACTGAGCAGCTTCGCGCCGACGTCAAGAAGTACATCATCGATCCGATCGTCGGCGGCAATATGGTAGATTCGCAGACCAAGTACCACATCAATCCCACGGGGCGCTTCGTCATCGGCGGACCGCACGGCGACACTGGGCTGACGGGCCGCAAAATCATCGTCGATACTTACGGCGGCATGGGCCGCCACGGCGGCGGCGCTTTCTCGGGCAAAGATCCCACGAAGGTGGACCGTTCGGCCTGCTATATGGCTCGCTACGTGGCGAAGAACATCGTCGCGGCGGGTCTGGCTTCACGCGTCGAAGTGCAGTTGGCGTACGCGATTGGCGTGGCCGAGCCAGTTTCGGTGATGGTCAACACGTTCGGTACAGGCACGGTTCCGGAAGAACGCTTGGTGGAAATGGTTCGCGCGACTTTCGTTCTGACTCCAAAGGGCATGATCGAAACGCTGAAGTTGCGCCGTCCGATTTACCGCAAGACGGCTGCCTTCGGCCACTTCGGCCGCACCGAAGAAACGTTCACCTGGGAAGCCACCGACAAGGCCAAAGCTTTGAAGGAAGCTTCGCACTCCCTGGCCGCGGCTCGCTAGGTTTTCAGACTTACAGACCTAAACTGTACAGACAGCCACTCGAAAGGGTGGCTGTTCTTGTGGGCGCTTGCCAACAGAATTTATCTACAGCCCGGCGAAAAACATTCGGATAAAGCGATAGTCGTGGGCAGTAAGAAGTGACATCGCGCTCTTCGGGTTTCGCTGGCTGTATTTGCCGTCATTGATCCAACCGAGGGTGTTGTCAAGCTGCCAGTGGAGATCACTCGCAGTACGATCCAACAATTCCTCAGCCAGCAATGCAATATTCCCCGTCCTGATTCCCGGGATTGCCTCAATCCAGCCCCTTACTTCGTCGGTCGGTTTCGACGCATCCACTTCAAAGTAAGTAGCTGTCAGCAAGAAGAGCGCCGCTGCTGGGTGGGGCTTTATCTTCGCAGCTAGCATCAGCACTTCCTCGAGCCGAAACGCGGGCAGTGAGAAGTGTCCACTGTCATACCCTAGAAGAATGCGCTGACGGGCGACTAGATCTCCGATCCAAAACCGGGTCTGATATTCCGCAACCGCTGCATATTCTATTTCTATGTATTGAGCACCCCCGACGCTGAACCGCAAGTATGGCCAAACACCCGCCTTCAAATGATCTTCTATGAGAGCACGATAGGCCGTGTTAACGTCTTCATTTGAAAGGCCCCAACCCATCTCGTATGCATCCTCGATTTCGCCAAGATGGAGCCCGAGTTGAATGGCCCAGAGTTCTGAACCGTACAAAGCGTCGGTTATATCAGTGCATGCATGATTCGCGGAGAGCGTTCCGCGTCCAATGACGGGCTGTGAGTGATCGACCCTAAGGCCAGGGTGTCGCGTAGCAACATGCAAAACCAGGGTTGTGGCATGCTGGGGCAGGACTGGCCAGCCTTCTGGAAGAAGAAGCTCATGATGGGTTACGATCCCCTCATGCCAGCAGCCGTCCTGATCACACACAGAAACGGCTTCAGGACCGAAGAATGCACCAGCAACAATTTTTCCCGTGATCGCAATCTCCGACGGGTTGTGGTCGATTTCGGAAACTCGAAGTCGGAATGGCATGGCTACAAGACTGTGGGCGACCTTTGGCAGAGTTATTATGCCACGCCATCTTCGTTTCGTATCGTTCCTCCCTGTGGGCGACGGCACGGCGGAGGGCTCCAGGGTATATTTGTGTAGATGGCACTTATTGAAGGTTGCAAGCATTCGTTGGAAATTACCGTTCCGGTTCCGGAAGTTGAACAGGAAACCGAGCGCGCCGCCGCTGCTATTCAGGTAAAGGTCCGGCTGCCGGGCTTCCGTCCGGGTAAGGCTCCGCTCGCCATGGTGAAAACCCGTTTCGCCGGGGACATCCGCCAGGAAGTGCTCGAAAAGTTGGTCCCGCGTTTCCTAAACACGGCATTTGAACAGGATCATCTGAAAGTTGTCGGCCAGCCCAGCATTAGCGACGTTCATTTTCACAAGGGCGAACCGCTGCGTTTCAAAGCAGAATTTGAAGTTGCGCCGGAGTTCGAGTTGGGCGAGTACCAGGGCCTGACGGTGACATACGCCGAGCCTGCCGCCACCGATGAAGACGTGATGGCGCGTATAGAAGAAATTCGCGAACGCAAAGCTGAGTACGTCAATGAGGAGCCGCGCCCACTCGCCGATGGCGACTATGCTGTGGTTTCACTCGAGAGCGTTTCCGGCGTGGACGAACCCGTCAAGCAGGACGAATTGATGTTGAAGCTGGGTGACGAGGCCACCATGCCCGCGTTCACCGAGAATCTGCGCGGGGCGGCCCCCGAGGAATCGCGAGAGTTTGAGGTCACCTATCCGCAAGACTACGACCGCGAAACTTTAGCTGGCCGAACAGTCCGCTTCAAAGCAACGGTCAAGGCCGTCCGCCGCAAGGAATTGCCGGAGCTCAATGATGATTTTGCAAAGGACCTGGGCGATTACCAGACCTTTGAGGAATTGAAGGACTCGATTCGCAAATCCATCCTTCATGAGCGCGAACATCAGGCCCAGGACGATACCAAGCAGCAGATCATCGCAAAGCTGGTGGATACGCACCCGTTTGCAGTGCCAGAAGTATTCATCGACCGGCAAGTCGAAGCGAATCTAAACACGCAGTTGCAGCAACTCGCCTCGCAAGGAATCGACCCGCGTTCCCTCAAACTGGACTGGCAGAAGATCCGTGAATCGCAGAAGGGACGAGCCGAGCGGGATGTGCGTGCGTCGCTGATTTTGGATAAAATTTCCGACCGCGAAGCGATTGCAGCTACGCAGGATGAGGTGGATCGCGAAGTGCAGCGCTACGCTCGCCAGCAACGCGAGCCAGTGGCAGCGGTTCGGGCCAAGCTCCAGAAAGACGGGACTCTTGGCCGCATCGCCAGTCAGATCCGCACGGAGAAGACCCTCAGCTTCCTGTTTGACAAAGCGCGCAAGGAAGCGCCGAAACCTGGCGAACTGCCGCCGGATGTGGAAGCCGCGGTCGAGGCCGAAGCGAACGAAGGAAACCCGAACGAGCCCGCTTCTTAACGGACTCGATGCAGGCCTTTCGGGCGGCCATCGAGGTCCATCGTTTCCAGGTAAACCGCGAAGGTGCCCAACCAGTGGCTCCCGGCATAGGGTAACGAGGCCGCGCGCTCCCCAGTGACCGCGGCGAGTCCGGCATCTCGGTGCGCATCGGCAGTCAGCAGCAAGCGCAGACGTCGCGGATCGTTATCGGGCAGTCCCTTGGCGATCCCAAAGAGCATCCACGCTCGGCTCAGATTCAACCCGTCGAAGTGAGCCAGCTTCCCATCGCTCGGGTCGGGCGAGACCACGGGCCGCCACATCGGAACTTCCGGCAGGAACGCAGTCAGCCACTCCGCGAATTCGGGGGGCGTGCAGACGCGGCGCATCAAGTCTGCTTCCGCGAGGCAGGGCGAAAGAAAATCTTCGCCGGATGGTTCAAAGGCGATCGGTCCATTGCGGTCCCCATTGTAGAACCGGACGGCAGAAGCAAAAGGCAGCGTCTCTCTCTCGTGACCAACCAAGCGGGCCCAATCCAGCATCAATCCCAACGCGAATGCTGTGTTCGAGTGCTGGCCGGAGCGATCCGGATACGGCAATTTAGGCAGCCAGTCTTCGAGTTTCTTCACCGCTGCGGCCTCCAGCGGCTCGATGATGTGTGCAAACGGGGATTGCGCTGCGCGTAGTTCCCCGCTCAATTGCAGTAACCACGCAAGGCCGTAGGGACGCTCGAATGCGCCTCGGCCGGGGGCCTCAAGATAGCGCACTTCAGCGGCAATATTCTCGGCCGTGATATTGCGGACGAAGACCGCGCGTACACGCTCGGCCAACGGACTCCCCGGGAAGGCACGCGCCAGGCGCGCCAACAGCCAGTGTCCGTGAACCGCGGAGTGCCAGTCATAGCAACCGTAAAACGCCGGAGTCAGCTCACGCGGAGGCCGGACGTCGGCATCCGACTGCAGCGTGTGTGCGATTTTGTTGGGGTATTCGCGGTGCACGCACTCCAGCGCCAGGCGCGCGAATTGTTCAGCGGTGGACTGATCTAAGAGCAAGTGTTCTTTCCAGACTACGATATAATCGATGGCTTATGCGCAATAAAATCACCGTAGTGGGCGGGGGAAACGTCGGCGCGAGCGCCGCGATCAATCTCGCGATGAAAGAATTGGGCGATGTCGTTCTGGTGGACGTCGTCGAAGGAGTGCCGCAGGGCAAAGGACTGGATATGGCCCAGATGGGGCCCATTGAAGGCTACGACGTGGCCATCACTGGCGCAAACGATTATGCGCCGACGGCGAATTCCGATGTGGTCGTGATCACGGCGGGCTTGGCTCGCAAACCGGGAATGAGCCGCGACGATCTCCTGATCGCAAACTACGAAGTGGTGAAGAGCGTCACGGAAAATATTGCGAAGCACTCGCCGAATGCGATTTTGGTGCTGGTGACCAATCCGCTGGATGCAATGTGCACGGTGGCGCATCATGTTTCGAAATTTCCGAAACATCGCGTCGTGGGCATGGCCGGTGTACTGGATTCCGCCCGTTTCCGCACTTTTATTGCAATGGAATTGAATGTTTCCGTGGAGAACGTGACGGCGGTAGTGCTCGGCGGCCACGGCGACACCATGGTTCCCGTGGTACGCCTCTCGAATGTCTCCGGTATTCCGCTCACCGAATTGATCCCCGCCGACCGCTTGGCTGCAATCGTGGACCGCACTCGCAACGGCGGCGCGGAAATCGTAAAGCATCTGAAGACCGGCAGTGCATACTATGCTCCGTCGGCAGCCGCGGTTGAGATGGTGGAGTCTATTCTGAAGGACAAGAAGAAAGTGCTGCCCTGTGCGGCACTGCTCGAAGGCGAGTACGGAGTGAACGGATTGTTCGTCGGCGTTCCCGTGAAGTTGGGACGCAACGGCATCGAGAAGATTTACGAAATGCAGCTCAACGCCGAGGAAAAGGCGATGCTGGCAAAGAGCGCGGGAGCGGTGCAGGAGCTGGTGGACGTTTTGAAACCGAAAATGTCCGGCGCCGCCGCGTAATTCGTGGACGCGCTGCGGTGGGTGGTGGGATTACTCGTAGTCGTAAGTCTGTTGGTAATCCTGATCCGCAAGAAGCGCTGACTTATTCAATTCCCATCTGGGTCAGACGGTAGCGCAGCGCATTGCGCGTCAAACCGAGCAGACGCGCCGCTTGGCTCTTGTTGCCGTTGGCGCGTTTCAAAGCCTCGCGGATGATCGACTGTTCGTATTGATCGAGGGTCATGCCTTCGGGCAGGAACGCTTCGGAGCTGAAGGCCGGGCGAGCGCGGCCGACTCCCATTTCAATCTTGATGTCATCAGCCTCGACGCGAGGACCTTTCGCCAGAAGAATGCTGCGCTCGATGACGTTCTCCAGTTCGCGGACATTGCCGGGCCAGTGGTAGCTGACCAAACGCTCCAGCGCGCCTTCGCTGATTTCACCGCCGAACTTCTTCACGAAGTGATCGACCAGGTACGGGATGTCCTCCTTGCGCTCCCGCAACGGAGGGATATTCATCGGCACCACGTTTAGGCGATAGTAGAGATCTTCGCGGAACGTCCCCTGCTCCAGCGCTGCGCGCAGATCGACATTTGTAGCAGCGATCACACGAACATCCGTTTGCTGAGTCTTGTTGCTCCCCAGGCGTTCGAACTCGCGTTCCTGTAGAATGCGCAGCAGCTTCACCTGGACGGACGCTGGCACATCGCCGATTTCATCCAGCATCACGGTGCCGGTGTTGGCTTGCTCGAACTTTCCGGGCTTCGAAATATTGGCTCCCGTAAACGCGCCCTTCTCGTAGCCGAACAGTTCGCTCTCCATCAGGTTTTCCGGGATCGCGGTGCAGTTGATTTTGACGAAAGGACGGTCCTTGCGGGGGGAATGCTGGTGGATCGCGCGGGCGATCATATCTTTACCAACGCCGCTCTCGCCGGCCAGCAGGACCGTGGCGCGAGTGGGCGCAACCCGCATGATGGTGGCGAAAATCTCCTGCATCGCAGGGCTGCTTCCGATAATATTCTCGAATTGATAACGCTGGCCGAGCGCTTCCCGCAATTCGCGATTCTCGTCGCGCAGCTTGCTGACTTCGAGCGCTTTTTCCACCACCACGCTCAGGTGATCCAGCGAAAACGGCTTCGGCAGAAAGTCGACGGCACCGCGCTTCATGGCCTCAACAGCGTTCTCTACCGTACTGAAGGCCGACATGACCACAACCGGCGTATGCGAATTCTGCGCCTTCAGTTTTTCCAGCAATTCGAGGCCGTTCATGCCGGGAAGTTTCAAGTCGGTAAGGATGAGGTCCACATCGCCGGCCAGCTTCCATCCTTCCTCCGCGGTGCCAGCGCCCTTAACCTCATAATCCGCTGCCGCCAAGTGGAGTCCAACGACGCGCCGCTGCTTTTCTTCGTCTTCGATAACCAGGATGGTGGCTTTGCCCATGGGTTTTTCTATTGTCGCTTGATCGGCAGGAAGACGCGAAAGACGCTGCCTTCGCCGAGAGCGCTCTCCACCGTAATGCGCCCGCCGTGCTCATCCAGGATTTTCGAAATAATGGCAAGGCCGAAACCGATGCCGTCGGATTTCGTGGTGAAAAATGGGTTGAAAATGTTTTCGATATTCTTGGGATCGATGCCGGAGCCGCGGTCGATCACCGCTACCTCCACTTCCCGAGCGTCCGACAACGTCTTCACTGTTACAACTCCACCCGGCGGGCTGGCTTGGGCCGCGTTCACCAGGAGATTGGCGATCACGCGCTCCATCAATTCGGCATCGAAGCGTACCGGAGGCACGTCGGGCGAATAGTTTTTGAACACAGTCACCGAAGTGCCCGCGCTCTTTTGTTCACGATCGAAGCGCTCGATGGCACTGTCGAGCATGGTGGTAATGTCCGCGGTTTCCAGCTTCAGATGCTGGGGCCGCGCGAAATCCAGGAAACGCGTGATCAGCGAATTGGTGCGGTCCACTTCCGACGCGATAAAGCCGGCCATTTCTTTCGCAAGCGAGTTCTCTGCGGAAACCTGGCGCGATAACAACTCGGCGGAGGTTTTCATTGTGCCCAGAGGATTCCGCAATTCGTGCGCTAAGCCTGCGGTCAGTTGACCCAGAGCGGCCAGACGCTCCGCGCGGCGCACCTCATCCTGCGCCTCCTGCAAACTGCGGTTGGCGCGCGCCAGCTCTTCTACGGCACCCTGCGCCTTGTGCTTCTCCGTTTGGTTGGCCTGAGCGAGCTGATAGGTCAGGTATCCCGCAACAGGCAAGAATAGCGCGCGCAGCACCAGCTCCGAAATCTGATCCTCCGGGATGAACTGATTGTCTCCCAGGAAGACCAGGAACGAAAGATAGACGCCGCACGCCGCGAGCGCGGTGATGGCCGTCCCCAACAACCCGAAGTTGGTCGCACCCGAGATCACTGGAAGAAATAAAAGAAAATAAAAGCTGCTAGAGACACCGTAGCTGAAGCCAATCAGCAAATAACACAGCACGAGCTTCAGAACCACGGAGGTCTTTACGCCGATGCGCGGCTCCAACACTTGCACGACGCCAAGCGCCACCAGCGGGGCAATGGTTCCAGGGCTGCGCTCCGGACTAAACGCGGCCAGTGCCGAGAAAAAGAGCAGCCAGACAAAATCCTGGGGGCGGACGTAACGGCGCCAAGTGGACGGCACTGAGCATATTCTAGCGTTGCTTTTCAGGTTCGGCCGGGCGCGGTGTGCTTTTAAATGTGACACAATATGGGGACACGTAGTTTTCTCGCATGCCCCAACCAAACGCACCCGACTCGCCCGAGGTGACTTCGGTCGACACCTCGTTCGCCGATATTCTCAATGAGTTTGAGCAGTCCCACCATGCCCGCGGCGAGACCCTCGAAGGCACCGTGGTAAGCGTCACGGCGGATTCCGTCTTTGTCGATATTGGACGCAAAACCGACGGCGTTCTTCCTGTTGACCCTGCAGTCCCGCTAAAACCCGGTCAGAAATTGATCGTGTCGATCCGCGGACGCGATGAAGAGGGTAACTATCAGCTATCGACCATTCGTGTCGAAACTCCAAAGGACTGGACCGGGCTCGAAGCGGCCTTCGCCAACAAGAACGTGATATCCGGCCGGGTATTGGAATTGGTAAAAGGCGGCTTGCGGGTGGACGTTGGTGTTCGCGCATTCATGCCGGCGTCGCGCAGTGGCGCGCGCGAACTTGCCGATCTGGAAAAGCTGGTGGGCCAGGATATCGAGTGCCGCATTACCAAGCTGGATACCGCCAGCGAGGACGTGGTGGTGGATCGCCGCGTGGTTTTGGAAGAACGCGAGCGCGAAGCCAAGCAGGAAGCTTTCGGGAAACTGCAAGTGGGCGACGTGGTTCTGGGCACCGTGCGCACTTTGACCGACTTCGGAGCGTTCGTCGATTTGGGAGGCGTGGACGGATTGCTGCACGTTTCCGACATGACTTATGCGCGCGGGATCAAGCCTTCCGATGTGGTCTCGGCAGAGCAGCAAATCCAGGTCAAGATCCTCAAGATCAACCGCGACACGCGCAAGATTTCCGTGGGGCTGAAGCAACTGACGCCTGATCCATGGACGATTGCGGCGCAAAAGTATGAACCGGGTTCGCGCATCCGCGGCAAGGTTTCGCGCGTTGCCGATTTTGGCGCCTTCGTGGAATTGGAGCCGGGGATCGAAGGCCTGATCCATGTTTCCGAGATGTCCTGGACACGCAAGAATGTCCGCGCGGCGGATGTAGTCAAGCCGGGCGAGATGGTCGAGGTCGTGGTGCTGGGTGTCAACGGAGCCGACAAGCGCATTGCTTTGGGCTTGAAGCAGGCGCTGGGCGATCCTTGGGAAGAAGCCCTGAAGAAGTATCCGGTGGGTGCCGCGGTAGAAGCACCGGTTACGAGCCTCGCCAAGTTCGGCGCTTTTGTGGACCTGGGCGACGGCATCGAGGGGATGATCCACATTGGCGACATCAGCCACGAGAAGCGTTTGAATCACCCCAGCGACGCCCTTAAGGTCGGTGAGGTGGTGAAGGCTCAGGTCCTGGAGGCGGATAAAGAGCGCCGCCGGTTGCGCCTGGGAATCAAGCAACTGGTTCCTACCTCCATCGACGAGTACATCGCCGAGCACAAACCGGGTGACAGTGTCAGCGGCCGGGTAGTGGATGCATCGGCAACCCGCGCCAAAGTCGAACTCGGCGAAGGCGTGATGGCTCACTGCAAATTGGCGGAGCAAAAGTCCTCGGAAGCAGCTGCAAGTGCTTCAAAAGCGGACATTTCTTCGCTTTCGGCGATGCTGGCCCAGAAATGGAAGTCGGGACCCAGCGTATCGTCCAGCCCGGCTGCGGTTCGCGCCGGGGAAGTACGGTCCTTCCGGATCACTAGCTTGGATGCCGCCCAAAAGCGCATCGAGCTGGAACTGGCCTAGATCCGTTACTTTTCGCCTCCAGGATCGTCCAATGGAGTGGTGCAACCATCCTTGACCCGATGGGCGGTGCGCAAGGAAGGGGCTCCCGTGGACGAAACGGAGCTCATCCGCGCGGCGCAGGCAGGCGACACGTCTGCGTTTGAGGAATTGGTGCGCGCGTACGACCAGAGTGTGCTGCGCTTGGCGTTGAGTATGTTGCGATCTCCCGAGGACGCGCGGGATGTTTACCAGGAAACGTTCCTGCGGGTGTATCGTAACCTGAATCAATTCCGCTTCGATTGCAGTTTTCATACCTGGCTATACCGGATCGCCACGAATTTATGTCTGGACCAGTTGCGGCGCCGCAAGGTTCGCAAGGAAGAGCCGACGGTGATGACCACGCCGGAGGGAACGCTGGATCGCACGGATACGACTCCGGAGACGCGCGTGGATGGCGATCCGCACCGGCACTTGTTCAGCGGGCAGATCCGCAAACGGGTGAAGGAAGCATTAGGAGAGTTAACGCCGCGCGAACGGATGGTATTTGAGCTTCGGCATTACGACGGATTGCGCCTGCGGAAAATTGGAGAGGTTTTGGGTACCTCTGAGGAAGCGGCCAAGAATTGCCTGTTCCGGGCGACGCAGAAAATGCGAACCGCGTTGGGAGAATTTGTATGAGCGACTGCAAGAATATTCGTGAACAATTTGCGCTCCTGCTTTATGGAGAGCTGAGTTTCGATGAAGAAGAGCGGGTCGAGTCGCATTTGGATGGCTGTGCCGAATGCCGTGGTGCGCTGGAACGCCAGAAGGCGCTCCACGAAGCTATTGACGCCGCGGCGCTTACACCATCGCCAGCCTTATTGAGCCGCTGCCGTGAAGATTTTGCAGGGTTGCTGCCTCACGAAAAACCGGTCACTAGTTGGGCGTCATGGTGGAATCAATTGACGGACAACTGGAAGATTCAATTCCTCCGGCCCGTGGGGGCGATGGCGTTACTGGCCGTAGGCTTCTTCGCTGCGAAGGTGACTCCCGGCTTGAATTTTTCGGGCGGAGTGGCTTCCATGGGACTCGCCGATTTCGGCGGAGCGCAGGTCCGCAACGTGGCTACCCAACCCGACGGCAGTCTGCGAATTGTCCTGGATGAAACGCGGCAACGAACCATTTCAGGGAGCAAGGACGATCAACAGATCCGGGCGCTGCTGGTGGCGGCAGCCAAAGAAGGGGCGGACCCCGGACTGCGGGCGCAAACTGTGACTATCCTGGTGGGCGATGCGGATGCCGCGGATGTTCGCGAAGCGCTTGCGTTCGCCATGGCCAACGATGAGAACACCAACGTTCGATTGAAGGCCATGGAAGGACTACAGCGGTACGCGAGCGACCCCATGGTACAGAACGCGCTAGCGCACGTCTTGCTAAATGATCCGAATACCGGCATGCGTACACGGGTGATCGACGCTCTGACTGGACGCGAGGGCCGGGAACTGGACCGGCAGATGGTGGGCGCCTTGCA
>CAZDGT010000207.1:0-4867 GCA_964504905.1 uncultured Bordetella sp.
TAAAGATGTCGTCAACTACGCCGGCGGCAAGTGCGTGTTCGTCAATACCAACGAGCAGGAAGGCTTCACGCTGACCGCATCGATGATCGAGCGCGCCATCACGCCCAAGACCAAGATGATCATCCTGAACTCGCCGTCGAACCCCAGCGGCGCGATTTTCGATCGTGGCGAAATGGAGCGGATCGTCGCCATCGCCAAAGACCGCGGCGTCTGGGTGATGACCGACGAGTGCTATCACCGCTTCCTCTATGAGGGCGAGCCGCATTCGCTGGCGGCGATGCCGGGAGCGAAGGAGACGGTGCTGGTGGCCGGTTCGCTGTCCAAAACCTATGCGATGACCGGCTGGCGCATTGGCTTCGTGCTAGGCCCGGCGCCAGTAGTAGGCGGGATCGCAAAACTGCAAAGCCACTCCACGTCGAACCCGACTTCGATCGCACAGAAGGCCGCGGCCGAAGCGCTGCGCGGACCGCAGGAGTCCGTCGGCGAAATGCTGGCTGAATACAAAGCTCGCCGCGATTACGTGATCGGACGCCTGCGCGCCATGCCGGGCGTCACCGCGCAGATGCCGCTGGGCGCTTTCTACGCCTATCCGAATGTGAGCGCCGCTTTCAAGAACGGCATTACCAATTCCTTGCAATTCGCGGAGAAGCTGCTCGCCGAGGAATTTGTCGCAGTGGTTCCGGGCGAAGCTTTCGGCACCAATGATCATGTCCGCATCTCCTCCGCGACATCCATGAAGGAGCTGGAACGCGGTCTGGATCGTCTGCAGCGCTTCATCGCGGCGCGCGTCTAGGGGCGGCGGCAGATCTTCATGCCGCTCCGCAAGCTGGAGCCCAGCTTTCACGAGAGAGTATGGGGAACCAGGAATCTTAACCCATGGTTCCCCGCCGCCCCGCGGGACACCGCGCTTCCCATTGGCGAAGTCTGGTTTGAAACTCCCGAGATTTCTCTACTGGTGAAGTTTCTCTTTACCAGTGAAAACCTTTCTGTTCAGGTGCATCCCGACGACCATTACGCGCAGTTGCATCACAACTCGCCCGGCAAAACCGAAATGTGGCATGTGTTGGCAGCACAGGAAGGCGCAAAAATTGCGGCCGGGTTCCGCGAACCGGTTACTAAGGAGCAGGTTCGCGAGGCGGCCTTAGATGGCACAATTGTGGATCTATTGCAGTGGTTCGACGCTAAAGTCGGCGATACCTTTTACATTCCAGCCGGTACGGTGCACGCAATCGGCGCGGGCCTGACGATTTGCGAGATTCAACAGCCCTCCGATATCACTTATCGCCTTTATGACTATGGACGAGGGCGCGAATTGCATTTGGATAGAGCGCTGGCCGTCAGCCGGTTGGAGCCGCACGCGCCGCGCACCGATACAAAGGTGTTGAGTCCCCACTTTGTCACCGAGCTTTTGAGTGTAAACACGGCCACTAAGCCGCTGGCTTCGCCTGGCAGGGAGTTGTTGATTGCAATCGCGGGAGGGGGGAAAATCGGGGGCCAACCCGTTCATCGCGGGGACGTATTCCTTACCGTAAGCCCGTATACTATAGAAAATATTGATACACTTATCCTAATGCGAACCCATTTGCCAGCGCACCGAGACTAAAATTCTTTTTTAAGCACTATAGCTAGGCTTAAGTTTGTACGAAGTAGTACTTAGCAGCTTATGACTACTCTACTCAATCCTCGGGCGACCCGCATTTTGGCGGGTCTGGTTTTCACGGGAGCGCTTCTCTGTGGTCAGGGAATCGATAGCACCTTAGTGGGGACAGTGACAGATCCATCGGGCGCAGCGGTGCCCGGTTCGCAAGTGGTGGCCACCAACCGTGAAACTGGCGTTCAAGCCTCCGCCACAACCAATGCCGTTGGCCAGTACAGAATCGAGCATCTGGCGGTGGGATCTTACGATGTCGCCGTGACCGCCCAAAATTTTGCTCCGCGCACGCAGGCCAACGTGGCACTGCAATTGAATCGCACCGCCGAGGTGAGTGTAAGCCTGGAAATCGCGAGCGCATCGGCCATACTGCAAGTGATCGAGGCCCCGGCGCCCATCGATACCGCATCCTCGCAGTTACAGACAATCTTCGATTCGCGGCAACTTGTCAATCTTCCCGCGGCAACCGTTGGCAGCGGGTTCCTGAACCTGAGTTTGCTGACAGGTGGCGTGACCTCTTCTGGGGGGCTGGGTCAGGGCACGGGCCCGAGCGTTGGCGGACAGCGCCCATCGGGAAATCGCTTCTATATTGAGGGCGCGGATAATAACAGTTACTTCACGACAGGCGTGCTGGGAACTGTTTCCAATGAGGCCGTCTCTGAATTTACCCTCGTGCAGAACTACTTTGGCAGCCAATTCGGCGGAGCTACAGGAGGAGTCTTCGACGCAGTCGTCAAGAGCGGCGGGAACCAGATTCATGGATCGCTTTATGAATATCTGGAAAATCGCAAATTGAACGCCTTGGACGCGCTCTACGCTCGCCAGGGAGCCACTACACCGCCCCGTTTCGATTACAATCGTTTGGGCGCCACTATCGGAGGCCCGATCCGCAAGAACAAACTGTTTTACTTCGGTAATTTTGAATACAATCCCGTAGGCTCCGCTTTCTCGCCGGGGGCGGCGATCTGGGCGCCGACGGCGGCCGGGTTACAAACTCTCAATTCGCTCGCGGGCGTGAACAAAACAAACCTAGGCGTTCTGTCGCAGTACACGCCGGCGGCGGGGGCAGAGCAAGGCAGTATTCAAGTCTTAAACACAACAATTCCCGTGGGACCGCTCTCTATAATCGCACCAAGCTATTCCAACTCATACCGCGCTGTGGGCAGCATGGACTGGGATATCAGCGATCGCGACCGCGTTCGCGGGCGTTATCTCTATAGCCGGTACTCGGGAATTGATACCAGTGGCATAACATTGCCAGAGTTTTTCGCGACTGTCCCAAGCTATACGCATCTAATTTCACTTTCTGAATATCACACGTTTTCCCCGGTGCTACAGAATGAACTTCGTGCGGCCTTTAGCCGCAATGATGGCCGCCGTCGCGCCGGCGATTTTAAGTTCGGGAATCTCGACACCTTTCCCACGCTGTATTTTCAGGACGTCGGACTTCAACTCGGGCCGGACCCAAGTATCCCCAACGGGCAGATCCAGGATGAATTGCAACTCTCCGACAGTATCTCAAAGACATTTCAACGCCACACGCTGAAAGTTGGCTATGACTTCCGCGACATCATCCTCTCCACTTCTTTCGTATCGAACCCTCGTGGCTACTATGGATACCAGACACTGCAGCAGTACCTGCTCGATCTAACGCCGGACTCCTTCGGAAGCCGGTTCCTCGGCACCACCGGACCGATGGTCAATGGGATGCCGGCAGGGTTCCTGCAGAATGCCGCGTATGCTCAGGACGATTTCCGCGTTCTTCCGAATTTGACCTTGAATCTGGGCGTGCGCTACGAATACGTGACGGTCCCGGTGCTCTCCCGCGCTCAGCAATATAGTTCCATTGCCGACGTTCCGGGCGTGATTACTTTCCGGGAGCCCCAGTCGCGCCGGACCGATTGGTCGCCGCGCCTGGGCTTCGCCTACTCGCCGGGCAAGAACGGCGTATGGGCCATCCGCGGCGGATTCAGCCGCTCGTTCGACATGCCTTATGGAAATCTGGCCGCCAACACCGCGCCGGCGTTCTATGGAAGTTCCGTGGGCGTCAATGTAACCAGCAACACTCCCGGTTTTCTCGCGAACGGCGGCCTAAACGGTGTATCCGGAGCGCTCTCGACCCCGGCCGCCGCCCGGGCCACAACGTCCGGATACACGCCGGATCAAAACCGTCCGTACGCGCTGACGTACACGCTTTCGGTGCAGCGGATGCTGGCACACAACTATACGCTCGAAGCACGCTACGTGGGCAGCCGTGGAGTTCATTTACTGGTGCAGCAGCAGATCAATCGTGTCAGCGCCGTGACGGCGTCGAACAGTATCCCCACGTTCCTGACCAACCCCGGACCGGCGGCGCTGGCGGCCCTCACCCTGACGACGGGAGCGTTGAAGGCGATCCCCAGCAACACGCTGGCGCAATACGGCTTCACGAATAGCGCCAGTATTACAGCTCTGATGCCTCAGGGGAATTCGCAGTATCACGGACTGGTGCTGCAGGTTACCAAGCGTTATTCGCAGAATTTCTCGTACTTGGCAGCCTACACCTGGAGCCACCTAATGGACGACTCTACGGCTAGCATTAACAGCACGCTATTGACCCCCCGCCGTCCGCAGGACTTTAACAATCTGCGCGCGGAATGGGCCAACTCGATTCTGGATCGCCGCCATCGCCTGAGCATTTCGCCGGTCTACGACTTCAAGCCATTCTCCAACCGGGGATGGGCTGTGAAGAACCTTGTGGGCAACTGGAATTTCGCTGCGACCTACACGTTTGAGTCCCCAGAATATGCTACCGTCCAGAGCGGTGTAGATTCCAATCTAAATAATGACACCGCGAGCGACCGGGCGATCCTCAACCCCGCCGGCATACCTGGCACCGGCACTGGCGTTACGGGATACGACCGAACCGGCAATGTTGCAGCGAACTCGAACACGATTGTGGCCTATGTTGCCAACAACCCCAATGCGCAATATATCGTGGCCGGACAGGGTGCGCTGGCCAATACGGGGCGAAACACCATGGCCTTCGATCCGATTAATAATGTCGACGCGTCCGTGCGGAAGGTTTTCAATCTCACCGAGCAGAAGCGCTTGGAGATTGGCGCGCAATTCTTCAACGTACTGAATCACGCGCAGTTTGTGCCTGGCTATATCAGCGATGTGTCTCTCCTGAAGAATACAACTCGCAATTTTCTGATTCCCAGCAATGCGCAGTTC
>CAZDGT010000208.1:0-6354 GCA_964504905.1 uncultured Bordetella sp.
TGGCGATTCACAAATTTTGCTCGATGCTACCCGCATTTGAATTCCAAGCACGCCCCGTGGTGCCTGTTGAAGATGCGGTCCGGGCCGAACTCGAAGTCATGGCCTGGCGCGACGGACTGAAAGCCAAGTGACGTCCGGTAGGATCACACCGCGCGTGGGCTGGTCCTTCGTGCCGCGATTCAGGTGGGCGCAAACCGTCCGCTAGAATCGTTATAGACGCCTCCGCGAAATGATCCAACTCCAAGGGGCCGGAAAGCGTTTCGGCCACAAGCTCCTCTTTGAAGACTGCGACTGGCTGATCACGCCGCGCGAGCGCACGGGACTGGTGGGCGGCAACGGCACAGGCAAATCCACACTCCTCAAGATTCTGTGCGGAATGGAAACGCTCGACTACGGATCGCTGAGCATGGCCAAGGGCATGACGATCGGCTACCTGCCCCAGGATGGCTTGTCGTTGACCGGACGGACCGTGTTTGCGGAAGCGATGTCGGTATTCGATCAGCTCCGGCAAATGGAGAAGGAACTGGAGGATCTCCATCATAGTTTGGGTGACCTGGACCCGGCTAGTCCTGAGTACGCCGCAGCGGCGGATCGCGCGCATCATATTGACAGCGAGTTTAGAAACAGAGACGGCTACGCGATCGAGGCGCAGGTGGGCACGGTGCTGGACGGCCTGGGGTTCCGCAAGGAGGACTGGGACCGGCGCACTGAAGAGTTTTCCGGCGGCTGGCAGATGCGTCTGGCGTTAGCGAAGTTGCTGCTCGAAAAGCCCAGCCTGCTGTTGCTGGATGAGCCCACCAATCATTTGGATCTGGAAGCGCGCAACTGGCTGGAATCGTATCTGACCAACTATCCGGGTGCGTATCTGCTGATCTCGCACGACCGCTATTTTCTGGATGTGACGGTCAACCGGACAGTAGAGATCTGGAACAAACGGGTGCAGTTTTATAGCGGCAACTACGACAAATACCTGGTGCAGAAAACCGAGCGCCGCGATCAGTTGACGGCGGCTTATCGCAATCAGCGCGAGCGCATCGAACAACTGGAGGCGTTCATCAACCGCTTCCGCGCGCAGGCAACCAAGGCCAAGCAGGTGCAATCGCGTATCAAGGAACTGGACAAGATCGAGCGCATCGAGATTCCGCCGGAAGAGCAGACCATCCATTTCAAGTTCCCGCAGCCCAAGCCCAGCGGGCGCATCGTGGCGGAGTTCAAGAACGTCTCGAAGAGCTACGGGCAAAAGTTCGTGTTCGGCGATGCTAACTTCGTGATCGAGCGTGGCGACCGCGTGTCGCTGGTAGGAGTCAACGGGGCGGGCAAATCCACCATGATCAAGTTGATGGCGGGCGCGGAACCGTTGACGACCGGCTCTTATACGCTGGGGCACAACGTGATTCCAGATTATTTCGCGCAGGATCAATACAAGGAACTGGACACGGAAGCGCGCCTGCTGGACGATCTGAGTGCCTCCGCGCCGCGGCACACGCAGACTCAACTGCGGTCACTCTTGGGCTGCTTCCTGTTCAGCGAAGACGATGTGTTCAAGAAGATCGGTGTATTGTCAGGGGGCGAACGCAACCGCTACGCGCTCGCGCGGATGCTGCTGGCACCTTCGAACTTCCTGCTGCTTGACGAGCCCACCAATCACCTGGACATGCGCGCCAAAGACGTGCTGCTCGAAGCGTTAAAGGAGTACAACGGCACGGTGGTTTTCGTCTCGCACGACCGCTACTTCATCGATAACCTGGCGACGCGCGTGTTTGAGATTCAGGAAGGCCATGTGCACGTGTATCCGGGGAACTACGAGGATTACTTGTGGCGCAAGGCGGGCGGCCCGGAAGCGATGCTGGCGGAAGCAGTCGTCGCAGCCCCGGCGGAAGAGGCGCCTGCGGCGGTTGCAAAAAAGGATAAGCCACGCGTGAATCCCATGAAGGCGCAGAAAATGCGCGAGCGGCTGCGCGATGTGGAGCAGGAAGTGGCCGTGCTTGAATCCGCGATTCAACAACACGAGGCGGCGCTGGGCGACTTCAAGAGCGTGGAAGAAACAATGCGCTTAACCGACCAGCTTACTGCACGTCGGAGTGAGCTCGAAGCGCGAGTGGCCGAGTGGGAAGAATTGACAGCGGAGCTGGAAGCGGCTGATTGACTTCGGCGACGTAGTCGACCGCGCCGAGATTCTTATAGACACTGCCGGCTACGCCTGCGGCGGCTGGGCCGCTCACTCCGTGTCCGCCCGTGAGCAACACGGTTACGGCGAGCTTGCCCCGGCTGGTTTCCGAGAACGATCCGAACCAGCCCAGGTGCGTGGGCGAGCGCTCATCTGTACAGGTTCCAGTCTTTCCAAAGATGGGTTCATTGGGATCGAAGCCGATGCGGCGGGCGGTGCCATATTCGACTGCGCCCATCATACCCGGCTTGATTTCCGGGATCAGAGCTTCGATATCCAGATGCCGTTTCACGCGCGGCAGCAGCGCTTGTGCATCTTCCTGCGTGCGCGGGTATTGCAAGTAGTACAGCGTGCCGCCATTGGCGACCGCGCTGACCAAAGCAGTGAGTTCAAGCGGCGTTAAGGAAATGCCATCGCCGAAGCTGGTCATCATACCCATACCATTCTTTGGCGGAGCGGAGGGCAGCAGGCCGGCCTGTTCGCCTTCGATACCGAGCCCGGCTTTTTCACCCAGACCGAAAAGGTGGGCGTAGTAGCTGACGCGTTCGAATCCGAGCTTCTGTCCCAGGCTCGCGAAATATTGGTTGTTGGATTTCGCCAGTGCCTGTGTCATCGTCATCGTGGTGCGGCCATAGAGCCGGATGCGGGTTTCGCGTTCGACGATAGATTCGCTCAGCGCAGCCAGCGCCACGGGAACTTTTACAGTGGAGCAGGGCTGGAAACCGTCGCGGAACGCCAGCCGCTGATTCACGATAGTCAGGATGCGTCCGGTCTGCGGATCTGCTACCACAACGGTGCCGTTCAATTTACCCAGGGCGTCCAGGGCCGCGCGGCGGACAGTGGGGTCTTCGCCCTCAATGCGATCACCCTCAGTGGAATCGGCATAGGTGGGAACGCGCCACGGCCCGCGTGGAGTTTTGGTCTTGCTGGCAGTCCGTCTTGTGGTCACAGGGGCTGTGGACGCGGAAGCCTTGTGGGCTGTTTTGTGCTTTTTCTTGGTGATCGCCGCCGAGGGCAAGCTCAGGAGGAGCAGGAGGCTGGTGGCTAGTAAAACTTTACGAGCTAGAAACGACAAGACTTCTCCTCAAGCGCCGGAAGCATCTCGAACTGCCATTTTGCGCGATGTACTAGTCCCAGGTCAAGTAAATTCGGTACCTTAAGGACTTATCGGCCCATCGGTAACTTTGCCTTATGGCGGTTCCCTCTCTGTGGGCAAATTGATATTCTATAGACCATGTCATACCGCGTAATTTATTCGTTTGTTCTCATTCTGGCGTTGTCCGCGAGCTCGTTGCCCCTGCTGGCGCACCACTCTTTCGCCGCGGAGTTTGACGATACCAAGCCGATCAAGGTAACCGGAACGCTTACAAAGGTGGAATGGCAGAACCCCCATATCTGGTACTACATAGACGTTAAGGGGGAGGACGGTAAGGTCACGACGTACGCTTTTTCGGGCGGAGCTCCGGGCCAGTTGATGAGGCGCGGCATCGTGAAGAGTCAGTTGGTGATCGGTTCGACCATCACGGTGGACGGCTTCAAGGCCAAGGATGGGTCGACCAACGGCTTCGGGGCGAAAGTCACGTATCCCGATGGGCGCATGGTATTCACGGCTAACCAAGAGGATCAGAACAAGCGCTAACCGCGTAAGGGTGACAATTATGATGCGCAGCCTGCTGATGATTGGAATTGCTTTGGCGTTCGTGGCGGCTGCCAGTGCGCAGTCCGGTGCCGCGGCGGCGAAGGGGTCTTTCACAATTCCGAGGACACCCGACGGAAAGCCGGATTTCACCGGCACCTACCAATGGCCCACTTACATGCCTGGCGATCAGCGGGGGAGGGGTTCGGCAAGCATCTTCGACCGCAAATATTTTGCGCCTCTGAAACCCGGCGGCGAGGCATTTCTGGAACCCCGCACCGGCGACCCGCGGCACGATGAGCCTCGTGATTTTTGCATGCCCGCTGGACTAACGGCGGGAATGCTCTCCGCCAACGCCATGCAATTCTTTCAGACAAAAAACTATCTGACGATCGTGCATGAATTCCAACGTATGTCGCGGGTGATTCCTCTCGACGGCCGTCCGTTCCGCAAAGATATCGAACCCACCTATTACGGCGATTCGGTGGGACATTGGGAAGGCGACACGCTGGTGATCGTCAGTACCAACTTCAAGCGCTGGGTGCTGGACGACTATTTTTACACCGACCCCAAAGAATACCGCATGCATAGCGACGCGCTCACCGCTACCGAGCGCCTGCAGTGGAAAGATGACGGCACAATCTCCTACCGGTTGACCATAGACGACCCCAAGATCTTCACGCGGCCATGGTCACAGGACTTCCAGATCATCCCCAAGCCTGAGTGGGATAAGGTGGGTCTGTTTGAATACGTTTGCGAAGAGAATAACCGCTGTCCCGGCGGCAGGTGCCAGGGGAACTAACGGTCAGTTGACCGCGTACTTGGCTTTCAGAGCGAAGGGCGCGATCTCGATATCGAATTGATTGCCATTCGCACGGACCATTTGATAGGTGCCGTGCATCTTTCCGGTGGGCGTCTTGAGCGGACACCACGATGAGTATTGGAAGGATTCACCCGGCGCGAGCACTGGCTGCTCCCCCACCACTCCCGGCCCTTGCACTTCTTCCGTGTTCTGCGCACCATCGGTGATAATCCAGTGGCGGCTGATGAGCTGCACGGTTTCGGACCCCTGATTGGTGATGCGCACCGTGTACTGAAATATCCAGTTATCTTCGAGCGGCCGCGAATTCTCAGCCGAGTATCGCGACAGGACTTCGACGCGGATATCGTTTGTAACAGCTTCAGAAATTGCTGAAGGCTCTGACCGCAAGTCGGGCATAGTGGAGTGTCCATGATAGCAAGGCCAGGGCCCTGGGCATGCACATCAAACTGCTCCAAACTTGCTTCCGCTTCGCCTCGCACTCTACCCTCAATAAGTACCCATGCGTGGCGATTCGAAAAGTTCGAGGCCCCAGGTTCGCCGGAGGTCCAATCTTTCGCTGGTTAAGTACCGGCTGCTGGCGTTCGTGTCGATTCTCGGGCCGGGGTTCATCACCGCCAATGTCGACAACGACCCCGGCGGCATCCTGACCTATTCGCAGGCCGGAGCGAAGTACGGGTACACGCTGTTATGGACGCTGATCCCTACTACGTTCGCGCTGATTGTCATTCAGGAGATGGCCGCGCGCATGGGCGCCGTAACCGGGAAGGGACTCTCCGACCTGATCCGCGAAGAGTTCGGGCTGCGCGCCACCTTCATCACGATGGCGATTTTAGCTCTCGCCGATTTCGGCAACATTGCCGCGGAGTTCGCCGGCATTGCCTCGGGAATGGGAGTATTCGGTGTCAGTAAGTATTTAGCCGTGCCCGTGGGGGCGGCGCTGGTCTGGATCGTTATCGTCAAGGGGCGCTACAAACCCATCGAGCGCATGCTGATCTTGTTTTCCCTGATTTATTTCACCTATCCAGTCTCGGCTTTTCTGGCGAAACCGGATTGGAAGCTGGCGCTGCACGACACTCTGATCCCGCAATTCCATGGCGATTCGCAGTATCTACTCATGGTGGTCGGCCTGGTGGGCACCACGATCACGCCGTGGATGCAGTTCTACCTGCAAGCATCGATCGTTGAGAAGGGTGTCGACCGCAGGCACTACGCATTGACCCGACTGGACGTCATCCTGGGCTGCGTGGTCACCGACGTCATCGCGTTCTTTATCGTGGTGGCATGCGCGGCGACCATCTATAAGGCCGGAGGCGGGCAAATTGGAGGCGCGGAAATCAAGGATGCCGCCGATGCCGCGCTGGCGCTCAAACCCTTCGCCGGACAGTTCGCCGCCGCGCTCTTTGCCGTGGGATTGGTGAATGCATCGCTGCTCGCCGCCGCGATTTTGCCGCTGGCTACGGCCTATAACGTGTGCGAAGGCCTGGGATTTGAAGCCGGCATCGAACGCCTCTTCTCGGAAGCGCCGATCTTCTACTGGCTATACACTCTCTTGATATTGGGCGGCGCCAGCTTCGTGCTGATTCCCCAACTGCCGCTCTTGAAGGTAATTCTGTTCTCGCAAGTCGCCAACGGCGTGCTGCTGCCATTCGTGCTGTTCTACATGTTAATGCTGATCAACCGGAAACGTATCATGCAGGAGTACGTCAACAACTGGTGGCAGAACGTAGT
>CAZDGT010000209.1:0-18686 GCA_964504905.1 uncultured Bordetella sp.
CCGCAATATCGCCTGGCGAGGAGTCGGTAGCGCCCGAGGGGATCCCAGCAACGATGCCAACGGCCGGGCCGCCGCCACCGGCCCCGCGCCGTCCTCCGCCGCCAGTGAGGGCCACCGCTCCGCCTCCAGCCGTGGTTCCGCCCGAACCGCAGCCGCCGGCACCCCGGCTGGGTCAGATTTTCACAGCGGAGCAGTTACGGGAATACAACCGGTCATTAGAGGAAAGCCTGGAGCGCGTAAAACGGGTGCTGGGGAGTGTGGCGGGCCGCAGCCTGAATCCCGAACTGACGCAGATCGTCAGCCGGATTCAAACCTTCCAAATGCAAGCAGAGCAGGCGCGAGAACAAGATCTGGTGACCGCAGTCAACCTGGCGAGGCGTGCAGATCTCCTCGCGCAAGACCTCGTCAAGCGCCTGCCCTGAAGGCCGTCAGGTCGGAGGGGCTGACGGCCAACTCTTAGGCGCCACACCGGAAGTATTCCAGAGCGGCGTCCGAACTCTTAGATTTCGGGAACGAAAACCCGGACGTCAACCTTGCGGCCCTGCGCCCGTTCTTCCCGAGTCTTCTGCTCGCCATCGAACACACCCGTACCCAACATGGTGATGTTCCGCAGCGGCACTTTATGGCTGGCCAAATAGCGGGCAACTGCCTGCGCGCGCTCCTGGCTCAATTCGTCGTTATAAACCGGCGAGCCCGTCTTATCGGTGAAGCCCTGCACTTCTACTACGTAATGTGTCATGCCATTCAGCGACTGCACGAAGCTATCCAACTGCGCCTTGGCTTCATCGCTCAGCGTCTTTCGGTTAAAACCGAACAGAACGGAGTCGGACTTAGTCATCTTGAACTTGCCGGCGCGAACGTCATCGCGCAACGTGTCCACCGACTTCGCCGCCATGGTTCCGGTCTCGATGCCCTTCTGACCTTTCGAATCCGCCGCCATAGCCGCACTAGCTGCCGCCGAAGCCTTCGCATCCGCCGCCGCTGCCGCTGCCACCGCCGAAACGGCCTTCGCATCGGTATCGTTCAGGCGCTCTTTGGTCCGCGAGAGGTCTTTGTCCACGGCGTCAATCTGCGTGGTGTTGGCCGTGATCTTGGTATCCTGCTCCGTGTTCTTGCCTTCGACGCCGGTCACTCTCTGCTCCACCGGCGCAATGCTCTTGGCGACGTACTTCTTGGTCGCACATCCCGTACCAAGCAAACTCAAAACAAGTCCACCGGCAATAAGAATCGTAGTTTTCATTTCATATCCCTCTGGGCAGTCCATGCCCGAAAATGTTTACTAACCGCTAGGTGAGTGGCGCCCTCGCGACGAGCCGGCTGCACGTTCCGGCCATCTGAGGTGCCTGATCGGTACGAACCATCGCACCGCCCTCTATTGTACGCACAACAACTTACCTTCCGCCCCTCCCGGGAAAGCCGTAAACTTTTCCGGGCCCGATTCGGTAGATTCTGCTGACGCACGCACGTAAAGCATTGAATTTGTTCGGTACTGCACTGCACGGTACCCTATAGTGCAAGCTTAGGACCAAACTAGGCGTTGCGCCTTACCTCGTCACCGGTGCCCGGCGCCAGCGCGCATAAGCGACGAAAGCACAAAGGACCGCAGTCGCCAGCGGAAACAGAGCTATCGCAACCATACCGCTCATGACCGTGACCACCGTCGCTCCAATCGTGATGATCGCCAGCCCGGCTGCTGCCAGTGGTGTCAGACCCTCGCGAATATGCAGGAGTCCAGGCAGGATCAGCCCGATAGCGCCCGCAACCTCGGCCACCCCTATGAACCGCAGAAAGAGTCCCGGCATCGGCATATCCTTGGTCATCTCCGCGATTGGCAGGATCAATTTCGTCCCCCCGGCAAATAGAAACAGGAGCGCCAGCAGTCCCTGAATAGTCCACAGGATTCGCGTCATGCCCGCTCTGCTCATTGATGGCCTCGGACCGCCGCATCGAGATTAGCGAGACCCTTCTCGAAGTCGCCGCCAACCATTCCATCCATGAAGGGCGAGAGCGCTTTGCTCATCAGCGTATTCTTCCCCTCCATGCTCCAGGTAACGCGCGTCCCCGCCCCCGATGGCGTGAACGTGAACGTCGCCAGATTTTTTGCCGCGAAGGGCTTGGTGAACTCCAGGTTGACTAAAATCAGTTCGCCCGGCTTGCTCTCCAGAACCGTCATGCGGCCCGCCCCGGCTTTGGAATTTCCCTCCCAGGCATAGACGGCCCCCGGACCCGTAGCGGGTCCCTCAAAGGTCTTCTTCATGTTGGGATCGAGCTTTTCGTAGGGAGACCAAGCTACCCACTGGTGAAAGTCACTGACCAGTGCAAACACAGCGGCGGGTGGGGCGTTAATCTGCGCGCTGCGTTCGATACGGAAGCTTTCCGGGCGCGTGCCAATATAGACGGCACCCGCAATTGCAACAATCGCGACGATCACAATTGCCGTCTTCATGCAATTCATGATAAACGCTTGCCGCCCGTTGGATAATGAGGACATGTCTTTTCCGGTTCACCGCAAACGGCGGCTCCGCGTTTCCGAGTCCATGCGCCGCCTGGTGCGCGAAACGCATCTGGAGCCCTCGCAACTGGTGTTGCCGCTGTTTGTCTGCCCCGGCGAAGGCGTGCGCAACGCCATCTCCTCCATGCCCGGCCAAGCCCAGCTTTCCATCGATCAACTGGTGAAGGAATGCGAGTCGGCGCACTCCCTGGGCGTGGGCGGTGTCATTCTGTTCGGAATTCCGGCGACCAAAGACGAAGAAGCTTCCGGAGCCTACGCCGAAGATGGCATCACCCAGCAGGCCCTTCGTGCTGTGAAGAAGGCCGTCCCCAACCTGATCGTGATGACCGACGTTTGCAACTGCGAATACACCAGCCACGGTCATTGCGGAAAGGTTGTCGGTCACGATGTCGACAACGACGCCACGCTGGAGTGGCTGACGAAAAGCGCCGTCTCCCACGCCCGCGCCGGCGCCGATATGGTCGCGCCCTCAGACATGATGGATGGCCGCGTTGCCGCCATTCGCACAGCGCTCGACGCCCACGGATTCTCCAACACGCCGATCTTCGCCTACGCGGCGAAGTTTGCCTCGGTATTTTACGGTCCCTTCCGTGAAGCCGCCGAATCCACGCCGCAGTTCGGCGACCGCCGCAGCTATCAGATGGACCCTGCCAACGGCCGCGAAGCTCTTGATGAAATGCAGCTCGATCTCGACGAAGGCGCGGACATGTTAATGGTCAAGCCAGCCATGCCCTACCTCGATCTTATCCGCCAGGCCCGCGACCGTTTCGATGTTCCCATTGGCGCCTATCAGGTATCTGGCGAATACAGCATGATCCACGCCGCGGCCCGCAACGGCTGGCTGGATCTTGACCGCGCCATGATGGAATCGCTCACGTCGATCCGCCGAGCCGGAGCCACCGTGATCCTCACGTACTTTGCTCCGGACGTGGCCCGCGCCCTTGCCTAAGCCTTCGCCCAATACCGTTCTCGCGTCTGTACCACCAGGCCCTTTTGCTTGGTAGTAAGCTTCAGCGTGCGGAATTCCGAGATCTCATTGGGCCGGTCCGAAACAAACCCCAAGCTGTACTGGCTCCGCAGCTCTTCTTGAATCGCCCCGTAGATCTCTCCGATCCCTTGCTTCTTGGTGACTTCGAAAAAGGAACCGCCCGTCTCTTTGGCGAGCCGTATCATGATGTCTCGTCCGTCCGATCCCCCGAACAGGATGGAATAAATCAGGGCGTCGGCGCGCTGCGCCGCCTCAATAGCATCGAGCAGAGTGGCTGTACTGCCATTTTCGCCGCCATCGGAAAGAACGATCATCGCCTTGCGATTTCGCTGATCCTTCAAAACCCTATTCGAAGCCTGCACCACGGCATCATAGAGCAGCGTGCCCCCTCCACTTTGCATGCCGAGTTCCTTCCGCGTGGGCGTATCTATGTACGGCAGGACTTCTTCCAGTTGCCTGCGCGAGGACGTCAGCGGCTGCCGTAATTGCACGGCCATATCGAACTGCATGACGAACAGCTTGTCTTTCGATTCCCGCAATACCTGGTCGAGAAAACGGAAGCTCGCTGTACGTTCGGATTGGAGCACCCGCTGCTGGCTCATGCTGGTGTCGATCATGAGCCCCACGGTGAGCGGCAGCTCGGACTCCTTAGAGAAATAGCGAATGGTTTGCGGCCGTCCGTTCTCGGTCAGTATGAAATCGTCCTTGGTGAGATCCCGGACAATCTCATTCTTTCTGGTTCGTACCGTCGCCAGAATGTCGACCACCTTTACTCCGGCTGAAAACGTTGCATCGTCCTGCGCCCACGCTCCTAGCGAAAACGTCGTCGACAAGATAAACTGACGCCGTGAGTGCATATTGAGTCCGATGTCTCCAGCGGGAACGGGGTTCCACGGAACCCAACTCCCTAGGGTTACATCTAAACTAAAGGAAGAAGGTTTATCATGCAATTCTTCAAGTTTGCGCTCTGCGCTGCCCTCGTCAGCCCCGGCTTGCTCTCTACAGCTTACGGACAGCGTGGCGGTGGCGGAGGGGGCCGCGGTGGCGGTGGTGGTCACATGGGTGGATCGGTCCGCGGTGGTTTCTCCGGCGGCGGTGGTTTTCGGGGCGGCAGCGTCGGCGGTTTTCGCGGGGGTAGTATTGGCGGCTTCCGCGGGGGTAGCATCGGTGGTTACAGGGGAGGCGTGGGCGGCTACCGGGGCGGTTATTATGGGGGCCGCAGCTACTACTATGGCGGCCGTTACTTCGCGGGACCCAGCCTCTATTTCGGATTCGGCGGCTACCCCTACTACTATTCGACTTACCCGTATTACGGCTACTACGGATACAATCCCTACTACTATAGCTACGATCCCTATTACAACTACACAGCACCACCGCCGCCGCAAAACTATGGCTATCAGCAGCCTCCGCCTCAGCAGCAGCCGCAGTCCCAGGCACCTGCACAGACGCGGCCCCAATCGTCAAACCAGGATAACGAGCAACCGAGCTTCTACCTGATCGCGTTTACAGACCATACCATCCAGGCCGCCACCGCCTACAAAGTGGAAGGCGATCAGCTTTACTGGGTGGATCGCGACAACAAGGAGCAACACACTCCGCTATCGAGCGTTGATGTTCCCTTTAGCCAGCAGATCAATCGCGATCGCCACGTGGATTTTCAGATCCCCTAGGCGATCGCGCAAAAAGACAGCGGCGGCTACTGCGCTCTCTTGAATAGACTGACGAAAACGGCGGTGCCGAGAATGTGCCCGTCGATGGCCTTCATGGCATCCGCGCGAGTCGCGTCCGGACCCAGATCCAGCTTAGTATCTAGCGCATACAGCTCAAATGTATAGTGATGGAACAGGGCCGGAGGCGCGCACGGCCCGAAGTAACCTGCAAACTGGCGGGCATTCTTGATGTGCTTCGCACCGTTTGGCAGATCACCGTTCGGAACTCCCTCAGGCAACTCCGTCACATTGGCCGGAATGTTGTAGATGAACCAGTGCGTGATGTCCGTAATACCCTTTTGCGGACGCGGCTCTGGATCGTGCAACAAGATCGCGAAGCTCTGCGTCCCAGCCGGCGTATTCATCCATTGAATCTTCGGCGACACTCCCGACGGAGCATTGCTGCACGAATACTTTACCGGCAATTCCGCTCCGTCCTTCAGGTCTGGAATCATCATCGTCAGCGGAGGCGGCGGTGCGGCTTTCTTATCCTGGGCAAAGGTCCCGTTAGCGCTCACCAACAACGCGGTACAAATCAGAAATGTCTTCAATTTCGTTACTCCTTTGCAAACCACCATATGTCGCATGGGGGATCAATTTCAACTGCCCTAAGGCAGGGTCAACTCTGTCGCCAAAAGCAGCGCCATCGCGCCGCCGCGCGGGTCGGGGCCTAAAATGGCTGTCCGGTTCAAATAAGCCTTGAGATTCGGCTGTTTGCCGGTGGACGTGCATACATCGATCAGTTGCCCGTCTGCGCTCACGCGAGTTTTCACAGCCGTCCAGGCTCGCTCGATGATGGGCTTGTATTTCGCCGCGGGAATCCAACCATGGCGAATGCCCTTCTGCATTGCCACCGCAATCATCGACGTCGCTGAAAGTTCCGGATAACTTCCCGGCAGATCGATGACTTCGCGCCACATGCCATCGGCGTCCTGATAGCGTGCCAGTGTTTCCATCAGATTCCGGTAGGCTGTCAGGATCTCGTCTTCCTTCGGAAGATATTCCAGCGCCAGCGAGAGACCCAGCGCGGGGAAAGCATTGCCCCGCCCCCATGCGGCTTCGTCAAGCGGAGAGTGGCGATAGAGCCCGTCCGGACGCAGATCCAGCTTCTGCATAAAACGGAAGTGGCGCAACGCCATATCGAAATACTTCTGCTCGCCCGTGAGTTTCCCGGCGGCGGCCAGTATGGGCGTCCCCATGAACACCGAATCGCTCATTTGATCGTGCAGCGGCATGGACTCTTTAGGTTTTCCATCCGCGTCAAACGCCATGTCCGCGGCAGCCCGGACCAGCTCCGTGTAACGCGGCTTCTTGGTGCGCTCCGCAAGTTCCGCAAAAACCAGGTGGCCGGAAAGGTGGCTCGACGTTGCTTTCTCCAGACTGTTCTTTTGGCCCGAGTAGAAAGGTTCGGCGAGGCGCTCCACGTCCGCCGTCTCACCCAAGCGGAGGCGTCCGATCACCGCCACGGAGGAAATATAGACCGGCTGGTTTAGTTCGTGCCCGTAGGGAACCGCCAGTTGCCGCGCGACTTCGAGAGGAGTCCGAGCCAGCCGCCGGTCGATCTCTTCATGCGCGGCCGACGGCTTCACATCGAGGCCCTTGAGAAATCCTGGCTTGGCGTCGACTACCCGTGCGGGTATCGATCCCACACCCGCAGCCTTGTTGTTCGCCAGCGCCTCCGCGAGATGCGCGGGATCTGCGCCGACAATGATCACCTGATCCGGCGCGTGCACTCCCAGCCAACGCCACAAATAGTGAGATTCGGTATTCTTCGCGTACGCATCGCCCGTTGGCGGAAACTGCAGCGCAGCTTTCTCCGGATTCGCCACCGGTATCGCAACAACTGAATAGCGGCCCTTCGCCGCCGCCATCTCTTTGCGGATCAGGGCGGAATTGGCATCGTCTCCATCCAAACCGCCGATCACCACCACGCGTGGTTTGTTCACGGCGGCCGATCCGCGCTCGCAAGGAATTGGCTTCGCCGAGCTGGTCAGGCCCACTTGGCAGGACACCGCAAGAGCGAAAAGCAGAGGAACCATCAAGAATACGGTAGCAGGAATTTTGATAAACTTGGCCGAACCTTTCTATTGGATATGAAGGAGGCGGCCCATGCAGGTCCCACTCTATAAAGCCACAGTTGCAGTGGCGGCAATCCTCGCCCTTGCGGTTCCCGGACACGCGCGCGTCACGCGGCTTGTCGTCGAACACACCGAAGCGCTCGGTCACGACGGATACCAGAAACTCACCGGCCACGTCTATGGCGAGCTCGATCCCAAGCTTCCGCTCAATGCCATCATTACCGATCTGGACTTGGCGCCGCGCAACGCACGCGGCATGGTGGAATACTCGGCCACTTTCTCCATCCTCAAGCCCACCGACATGGCGAAAGCCAGCGGCGTGATGCTCTACTTCGTCCCGAACCGAGGACGCATCAACCTGACAGACGGTGGATTCATGGTTGACGCGCGCAAGCAGGGCCACATCCTGGTCGCCAGCGGCTGGCAAGCCGATCTTGAGCCCGCCGACAGCATGCAGACGATGTTCGCACCCGTCGCGAAGAACGCGGATGGTTCCAGCATTACCGGCCGCGTTATGGCTCGCTTCAGCGATATTCCTGCGGACGCCACCACAGCACCCATTGTTCGGGGAGGCGTTACCGGAACCGCCGATCCTGCCAGCTTCGATACCACCAAGGCCACGCTCACCCGCCGCGCTTCGGAAACCAGCGAGGCGGTCCCAATGCGCAGTACGGACTGGGCCTTTGCCGATTGCAGCAAGACTCCCTTCCCCGGTACTCCCGACCCGCGCAAGCTCTGCCTCAAGGGTGGATTCAATCCGGCCTATCTGTACGAGTTAACCTACACCGCTAAAGATCCCAAGGTTTACGGAATCGGCTTCGCCGCCACTCGCGATCTGAATTCCTACCTGCGCTACGGGGCTCAGGACGACACGGGCACTGCCAATATTCTTGCCGGAAAGATCAAATGGACGATCAGCCAGGGCAATTCGCAGTCCGGAAACTTCATTCGCGGGTTCATCCATCTAGGATTCAATCAGGATGAGGCAGGGCGTATCGTGTTTGATGGCAGCAACCCGAATATTGCCGTCCGCTTGATCTCCATGAACATCCGCTTCGGAACTCCCAGCGGAGCCGCCGCTCTCTACGAAGCGGGCAGTGACGGCGTGGTCTGGTGGGAAGATTATACTGACGAAGCCCGGCGCCGTCCGTCAGCAGGATTGCTCGACCGCTGCCGCGCTACCGAAACCTGCCCCAAGATTGTCGAGACGTTCGGCTCGTCGGAGTTCTACAATCTGCGGGCGTCTCCGGACTTGGTTGGGACGCGAGCCGACCGCGACATCCCGATACCTTCAAATGTGCGCCGCTATTACTTCCCCGGCGTCAGTCACGGCGGCGGGCCCGGCGGATTCGATCCCGATCCGCAGCCGCAGGCATGTTGCGGATTGCGCCTCAATCCGAACCCTTCGCGCGATACACTGCGCGCGCTGCAGACAGCTCTGGTGGACTGGGTTGTGAAGGGAACGCTGCCTCCGCCGAGCCAGTATCCTCGCCTGGATCGTGGCGAACTCGCGCCGCCTAACCACGCAGCAATGGGATTCCCCGCCATCCCGGGAGTGCCCCTGCCAGACGGAATTCTCACTCCGCTCTACGAATACAACTTTGGAAATCAGTTCCGCTACAACGATTTGTCGGGCGTGATTACCATGCAGCCGCCGCCGATCCGCCAGACTCTTCCCACGGTAGTCCCCAAAGTGGATTCCGATGGCAACGAGCTCACGGGCGTGGCCAGCGTGCTCCACCAGGCGCCTCTAGGAACGTACACAGGATGGAATACGGTTGGTGGCGGATTCTACAAGGGCCACATCCGCACCAATACCGGTTCCTTCATTCCGTTTGCTAAGACCAAGGCTGACCGCATTGCCTCCGGTGATCCGCGGCCTTCGCTCGAAGAGCGTTATGGAACACACGAGAAGTACGTCGCGCAGGTGCGCGCTGCCGCCGAACGAATGGTGCGCGGACGCTACTTGCTGCAGGACGACGCAGACCGCTTGATTGCACAGGCTGACGCCAGCAAGGTACTGAAGTAACCGTTAGGGCAGCGGGACGATTCCCATCCAGAAAAGGCTGCCGTTCTTCGTATCGACGTCGTATTTGCGGGCGAATGTGAGTTTCCCGTCGCCCCCGACTCGGAACACGGCCAGGCTGGCAGGAGTCGTTTTTACGGCAGCCTGATTTCCAACCACGAGTATCCGCGAAGTCGGATCGAGCGCAAAAGTTCGCGGCTCCCATCCGCGCGTATCGGCATTTTGGATCAACGTGGGCTCGCCGGTCTGGGGGTTGATCGTGTAGACGGCGATGCTATTCTGGCCCGCTCCAGCCGACCGGGTCGCCTGGTACAGGAACTTGCCGTTGGGATGGACATGCAAGGTTCCCGAGTTTTGCAGTAGAACTTTGTGCGCCGGGTCGGCAAGGCTGTCCTTAGTGAACAAGGGCGCCGCGCCCACTGACCCGTCTTTGGTCATCGGATACACCTGCAGTTGGGTCTGGCGCTCCAGCGAAACATACACCCACGGCTGTGTCGGATGGAAATCGACATGCCGTGGCTGAAAGTTGATGCCGCCATTGGGCGCGACGGACGCGCGATTCTTCAGGATGCCATCGGCATAGCTGAAAATCTTCACCGCTCCGCGATCCTCCGGCCTGTCCTTGGTCGGACCGTTACCGCGTGTCACCAGAATCACCATGTTGTTCGATGGAGCGACACGTACCTGATGCGCGTAGATTCCTGTATCCAGTGGCGTGGGCTGAGTAACCAGCGCCCCGATCGTGCCGTCGGGATTCAGCCGATGCACCGTAACGCTGCTTGGATCGTTGTAGGCCACCAGCACATGCGTACCGGAAATGTCGGTGCTCAGGTGAATGGGCCGCGAAGGGATCGCCACCGCCTTGCCAATCTCCTGTAAGGCTCCCGACTGCGGATCGATGCGGAATGCACTCACGCCGTGGAGTTTGCCGCGCGGCACCACAGCCGCGCCTACTGGAGCCGCGCTGGCCCCGCCGTCGCTCCAGGCCACATACAAATACCTACGCGACGGATGCTGCCACGCGTATTGCACGTTCGCCGGAAGACGGATCGAATTTTTCTTCACCAGTGAGGCGCCGTCCGCGTCCACATCGTATAGCGTGAACTCCGGTCCTGCCGATGCGTAAAGCACCGCGCGCGTCTTTGTCTGAGCCTGTGTGGCCCCCAGTGAAAGTATTGCGAACAACCCTGCCAGAACGTTTTTACGTTTGAACATCATCGTCCCGCATTTTACACCCGTTCATCTGAAGCGCGTGATCACGGATGGCAGGAATTTCCTCGCCGCCATAAAACGTGTAGTGGTCATAGTCTTGATAAGGCTGGCCGGTCTCATCATCGGTTGACGCGAGCATCCAGGCCAGACTTCCCGCTCCGTCTTGTCTGAGAATCGTCTCAAGCCACGCTCGATAGATCGCATCCCGGTCCACCGTCATTCCGTATTCTTCCAGAACCATCGGCTTCCCGACTCTTTTTCCTAGCGCCAGGTGCTCCTCAATCCAGCGAACTCCGGCGCGAACGGCATTGCGCTTCTTCCAGATCTCCGGATACAAGTGGAACGTGCCAAAGTCGATGTCCGGGACGCGAAGCAGCGCTTCGCAATCCACGCCATGCCGTCCGAAGTACCCTTCGTCCCCGACCGCCAGCAGATGATTTGGATCGTGCTGCTTGACCCACGCGCTCATCTCATGTACCCAGCCGAGCAGAATCTGCTCGCCGCCACGAATCTCGCAGCGAGGTTCATTCGCAAGCTCCCAGGCAAGAACGGCCGGTTCATCGTTATACGAGCGTCCCGTGATGGTGTTCGTACGTGTGAGTATCTGTTCCACGTAGGATTGATAGGCTTCCCGAATCTTAGGATGCAGATAAAACTCATCCCGCGAGTCTGCCTTGAACCACGCAACGTAACGATCCATACCGCCAAAGTCGGGCCAATAGTTCACCAGCGGAAGGATGAGCCGCATGCCGGCCTGTTCGGCGTCCGCGATCAAATGATCTAGCCGCTGGAGTCCATTTTCTCCCGTGTTTACCTCGGGACAGTTGGTTTCTCGATTCCAGTATTGAAAGCAGACGCCGCGCCAGGCTCCCTCACCGGGGGATGCGCAATCCAGGTAAGCGGGGGTGCGCAGGACATTTAGGCCAATGCCTTTCGCCACGTCGATGACCGCACGCCTCATCGCGGGTGTGGCAAACGCGAGGTAGTAATTGTTCGCGCCCACTATTTTGAAGGGCGATCCGTCTTCGTGAAAACACCCGTTACGAACCCGTATCATTTCGCGGCACCATTCTGGAATGCAAAATGCTCAAGAGTAGGCATGGAAACTCAAAAGAAGTGCGCCCATCCAAGTTGCCGATGTAACGCGAAAGCAGACAGCGACTATTGCAGCACATACTGCGAAGGTGAAGCTAAAACCGCCGATATCCTCTGTAACTGTGGACACGGCAGTTGCCTTGAGCGGACCTCGAAATAGATGGATGTGCCCGACCACCCTTGGTCGCGTGACCAAAGGAGGTCGCTGGTAAGGGGAACAAGACTACTATTCCCAGAATGTTATCGGGCATTCGTTGCCCCAAGTGTGGAGTACCCGACGCTCGCCCGTCCAAACGGCGTGGAATTGTCCCACTGTTACTGACTCTCGTAGGACAAGTGCCATTGCGGTGCCGGAGTTGCCGCTGCCGGTTCTTCCGTCCGCACTCTGTTATCACTCAGCGACTCTCGGCTTAAACCGTGTAAAAGTGTCGCGCCCCTACGCGTCGCTCCCGCCCTCTGCATTCTTTTTTACCGGCACGCCTTGCCGAACGTGCAGCCCTTCTTGATCGCTCCAAATGACCGTGTAGCAGTCCGGGCAGAGCTGCAACTGCTGGACGTTCAACCCTTCGACGTCCGAATGGATTGGCTCCATCTCGGTAGCGCACTTCGGGCACCTGTGGTCCGCGTCATTGAGTGGATTGGTCCGCTGCATTGATATTCCCTTCTTACGTGCACGAGGTGGTCCACTCTCGCCTCTGAAAAAGGGATGACGTTTTGGCAAAAAACGTGCGTCAATAATGGTATGAAGATCAAAGAGAAGGGCCTAGGCCCGGATTCCGCCGGCCAGTCCGGTGACACGCAGGGTTTATCAGAGGTAGCCGAGGCCGGCTCCGAGAGCGTCAGCGAACTGGTCTCGGAAGGTCAATCCTTCGAGGCCGACGTGATCAGCGGTATAGAGGACGCGCCGGACCCTGACATCGCCGAGGTCCGCACCAAACAAGTCCCGGAAGACGACGTCCCGCCCGAATACCTGGAGAAGGATCAGGGCTAGTCCCAACCCCTTTCTATCGCCTATAATGTTTCTGCTTCCACGCGAAGAAACGGAGCTCAGGCGATGCATAAAAGTTTCAGGTTTGGACTTCTGCTGTTGTGCGCGGTGACGATTTGGGGCGCGGACTGGCTTACTCATAGCGGTGATCCGCAGAGAACCGGGTGGCAGCAGGCGGAGACTACCATCACCAAAGCTAATGTCAAGGAACTTCAGCTTCTATGGAAGATGAAGTTGCCTGGCAATGAACAAAAGGCGCTCCATTCATTGATGGAGCCGATCATCCTCGGCCGGATCATTACGAACCGCGGATTCAAAGAAGTGGCGTTCGTAGGCGGAAGCTCGGACAATATTTACGCCGTCGACGTCGATTTGGCCAAAATTCTATGGCAAAAGCATTTTCAGTATTCGTCTGAGACACCGCAGAGCACCAATTCCTTCTGGCTCTGTCCCGGCGGTCTGACGGCGACACCCACCGTAGGTCCGCCCGTCATCGTGCGCAGCGGATCCACGGCGGTTGTGGGCCGTCCCGCGGTTCGCGGTATTTACGTGGTCTCGAGTGACGGCCAGCTCCACCAACTGAATCTGACCAACGGTGAGGATATAGCGCCGCCCGCAAAATTCCTTCCGCCGAACGGGAAACCTTACAGCCTGAATATTGTCGACAACGTCATTTACACCACCACCGGACAACGATGTGCCGGCAATCCCAACGGCGTGTATGCTCTGGATCTCGCGGATATGAAAGTTACGTCTTGGCTCTCCAACGGCGGAGGACTGTGGGGCCTGGCCGGCGCTGCAGTCGGTACGGACGGAACCATCTACGCCGAAGTGGGCGATGGTCCCCATGATCAAGCCAAGGGAATTTATTCCGACACTTTCGTCGCGCTAGAACCCAAGACTCTCAAACTGAAAGACTGGTACACGCCATCCAACCGCGAGTGGATCACCAAGCGGGATCTCGACATGAACGTCACTCCGGTGGTGTTTCCTTACAAAGGACGCGACCTGCTGGTGGGTTCCGGCAAGGAAGGGCGCCTATTCCTGCTGGATTCCAAATCCCTGGGTGGCGAAAATCATCGCACTCCCTTGTTCCGCACGGAATTGATCTCGAATGAAGAAGTGGATTTCGCGGGACGCGGCACCTGGGGCAGCCTCGCCAGCTGGGAAGACGCGAGTGGCACGCGCTGGGTGCTCGCCCCCATATGGGGTCCGTTGCACTCCGCGATGAAGTTTCCCATCACGAACGGCGACGCTCCCGAGGGCAGCATCGCGGCTTTCAAAGTGGAAGACGTCAACGGAAAAACGGTGTTGACGCCGGCCTGGGTATCACGCAATCTGACGATCCCCGCACCGCCTGTGATCGCCAACGGAGTGGTATTTGCGCTCTCCAGTGGGGAGTTCGTGCGTCAGGCGAACGAGAATCAAGGCGGATTGTTTAGTCCCCAGCAGCGCGCGGAGAAATCCGTCCATGCGATTCTTTATGCGCTCGACGCCGCCACTGGCAAAGAACTCTATTCGAGCGGCGACAGCATCGAATCGTTCACGCACTTCGCGGGCATGGCCGTAGCCAATGGCCGCGTATACTTCACCACGTTCGACAACACGCTTTACTCCTTCGGTTTTCCGCTAGAGCACTAGACCAAGGACAGTGTAAGTATGGAAGCCACGTACGCTTTTCCGAAGCTCCACAACGCCATGTGGCCGGGACTCGTCGGCAAGGGTCCGGATTCGGAACCGCCAATCGACCTCGACACCATGCTCGACCTCACTCAGGCAGCCGAAGTCGGCGGAACCAAGTTTGACGGCGTTGATCTTTTCCTTGCCCTGCCCCACACCGATATCGATTCGACGGATGACGGTCTGAAACGCCTCGCCGACAATATCGGCCAACGCGGCCTGGTGGTTGGCTCGCTGGTGGCGCCAGTCTGGCCTCCCACCGGTGGCGGATCGGCCATGGGCTCGTCCGATGAGCGGAAGAGCTTTGTGACCCAAGTTCGCAAAGCCTGTGCGATAGCCAAGAAACTGTGTGCCCTCGGCATTCGGAAATACGGAATTGTGCGCATCGACTCGGCATGCAGCGTTGCGGACTGGGCCAAAGATCCCGGCGCGAATTCCAAGCGGATCGCCGAGACTTTCCGCGAAGCCTGCAATGTTGCCGAGAGCTTTGGGGAGCGCCTCGCGGCCGAAGGCGAGATCTGCTGGGGCGGCATGCACAGTTGGAAGCGCATGGCGGAGCTGCTCGAACTCGTCGACCGCCCCAGGACCCTCGGCTTCCAGGCGGACATGGCGCACACGCTGCTCTATACGCTTGGCTATAACGCTCCTGATGACCGGATCCTGCCCGAGAACTACGATTGGGTAAACCCGGATGTCTTGTACGATGCGCTGCACGAGATGACGCACACGTTGCGCCCTTGGATGGTGGACTTCCATGTGGCGCAGAATGACGCCACTGTGAAAGGCGCCGGTTCACACGACAAGACCGGCCGGCACTGCCTGCCGAATGATCCAAACGGCAAGCTGGATTTACCCCGGGCCGCCGGGATGTGGCTGCGCGACGACCAAGGCAGCTTGACTCGCGCCGTCAAACACATGTGCTGGGATGGCTGCATGTTCTCCAACGAGACCATGCTCAAACCTGAGACTTGGCGCAATATTCTCGCCACCATGATCTCGGTGCGCAACGCTCACGGCTGGAACTAGGCGCCCTACGACAATGGCAAAGAAGCCTCTCAATATCGGGATGGTCGGCTACGGCTTTATGGGCCGTACCCATTCCAACGCTTTCCTGCAGGCGGGACGATTCTTCGACTTGGAGTACCAGACCATCCTCAAGGCCGTGTGCGCCCGCAACTCCGAACGCGCCGAGAGGTTCGCCGCCAATTGGGGTTACCAATCCATCGAAACCGATTGGCGTAAGCTGGTCGAGCGCAGCGACATCGATCTGATCGACATCGCCAGCCCCAACGACACGCACGCTGAAATCGCGATCGCGGCGGCGAAGGCCGGAAAGATGGTTCTTTGCGAAAAGCCCTTGGGACGTACGGCCGCCGAAGCCAAGGCCATGGTGCAAGCTGTCGAATCCGCCAAGGTTCCGAACATGGTCTGGTACAACTATCGTCGCGTTCCGGCCGTGATGCTCCTTAAGCAGCTGCTGGATGAAGGCCGCTTGGGGAAAATCTTCCACTATCGCGCGAAGTTTCTTCAAGACTGGACGATCTCGCAGGACCTGCCCCAAGGGGGCGAAGGTCTCTGGCGTTTGGATGTCTCCGTCGCCGGCAGCGGCGTCACGGGCGATCTATTGGCTCACAACATCGACACCGCTTTGTGGCTGAATGGACCGATCCGTGAGCTGACCGCGATGACAGAGACCTTCATCAAAGAGCGCAAACACAATCTGACGGGGAAAACGCAACCGGTCGGCATCGACGATGCCAGCGCGTTTCTCTGCCGCTTCCAAAATGGATCGCTGGCGACGTTTGAGGCGACGCGTTACGCGCGCGGTCACAAGGCTCTAAACACGTTGGAAATCAACGGAGAGCACGGGTCCGCTATGTGGGATCTCCACGATCTCCATCGCATCCAATGGTTCGACCATCGCGACGAGGGCCGGCTACGCGGATGGCGGAGCATCCACATCAGCGATGGCGATCATCCATATATGAAGCATTGGTGGGTGCCGGGCCTCCAGATCGGCTACGAGCATACATTCATCCACCAGGCTGCCGATTTTCTGGAAGCGCTGGCGGCAGGCCAGCAAGCCGCCCCAACTTTCCGCGACGGCCTGGCGACAGACTACGTCACTGACGCCGTGCTGAAATCGGCCAAGAGCGGTAAGTGGGAGCGAGTACTGGAGGAGTCATGACAAAGGCCAAGATTGCGTTGCTAGTAACACTCGCCATCGCGGCGGTGTGGAGTTACAGGATTGCCGCCCAGCCGCCCGCAACTCCTGCCAGCAAATCCGGCGGGAGCCGTTTCATCCAGCCTGAGCCCGTCGACTTTGACGACCACGCTGGTTGGACTTCCATGTTCGATGGCATGACCCTCAATGGCTGGGACGGAAGCAGCGAGGTGTGGCGCGCGGAAAATGGGGCGATTGTTGGCGAATCCAAACCGGAGAATCCTTCGGGCACTACCTATGTTGTCTGGGAGGGCGGCGAGCCCAAGAACTTCGAGTTGAAAGCTGAGATCAAACTGGAAGGCTCAGGCACCAATAGCGGCATCCAGTATCGCAGTGTGCGGACCACTCAAGTGCAGGGTGGCCCCACTCCAAATCCGCGTTTCGCGAAGTGGAATCTCAAGGGTTACCAGGCAGATTTCGATTTCGCTAACCGTTACAGCGGCCAGCTCTATGAGCAAGGAACGCCGCGCGGGATCATCGCGTGGCGTGGACAAGTGGTCCGCACCGAACAGGGCAAGAAGCCGCGCCTGCTCAGCACGCTGGGCGACCCCGACCTTCTCATGAGCTACATCAAAGTGGGCGACTGGAACCAGATGCACGTCATCGCAAGGGGCAACACCTTGATCCACATGGTTAACGGTCACGTGACGTCGATTTTCATCGACGACGATCCATCCATGGCCGTCGCGCAAGGTGTAGTCGGCCTGCAAATCGAGGGCAGCGGGAACGTGAGAGTTTCGTTCCGCAATCTCTGGCTGAAGAGTCTACCCTGATTTATTTTCCGCGGAAAAGAAATACCAGCTCCACCACCAGGATTACCACCACCATCGCCTCCAGCACGAAAGCACGGCTGGCGTGGAACTGATCCATCATGAACGTGTAGAGATCGCCCCCTGTGTGAAGCTTGCTTTCCACCAATCTGCGATAGTCTTCCACACCAATCTTGCCGGCTGCCATTCGGTACTCACGTGCCGAAAACATGTCACTCAGGAATTTGATGGACGTGTCGATCCGCTCGGTTAGCTCGCGTACTTCAAGGCGAATCTTGTTGAGGTACTGTGCCTCACGCGCCAAACGCCACCGTGCGAAGAGCCCGCCTCGCTTATCCAGCCCACTATAGACCCGTTCCAGCACCCGCGTGAGAAGCGCGTCGTAATACCGGAACTCTAACAACTGCGTATTCGCATATTCCAGCAACTGCACGGTCGGCGATGCGCCCTCGGGCGTGTCGCAAACGAAAGCGGCCGTCCAGCCGACCACTAGCAGATCCTCGGGATAGTAGGACATTCGCGATCCTAGAATCTCGCGCTGCTCCTCGTCGGAAAGCTCAGCTAACTCCCCGCGGACAATGCGAGCAATGTCCTTCCCGTGCTCCGAGATCAGCTCCGCCGCCCGAAAGCGGCACCTGCCATCTGGTTCCGTCTGATTGTGCAAGTGGATGATGCAGTAGTCTTCGGTGGGCCAATCCTGATTCGGCCGCACCAGAGCTGGCCCGGCCTTCTCCAAACATTGACGTGCGATCTGGAGCGCCTCGGCTTCCAGTTGGGGGTCAGCGATCCATTTGCTTGATAACGCCACGAGTTCTGCCCAGTCCAGCTCAAAAGGCAGCCCCAGCTTCACGCTGACGGCTCCGTATTCGTAGTAGTTCACTTCAACATCAAAGCGTCCGCCATTCTTGAAAACCCTCGGACCGAGCGGCTGAACCACGGGCGGGCGCTCGAATCGCAGGTACTCCGGCGACGGATGGCGAAATGCAGGATCGCGGCGTCGTTCGGCCCCATCACCGTAACGCTCGCCGCCGATTAATTGTCGTAACTCTTCGGTGCGGATCTCTTCACAGACGTCGTACAGGAACAGTATTCGGAATGAGCCAGTGAGTGGCGTGGTGGGCATCGTTATTCCAACTGCTTGTGGAAGCGGTTTACGCTAAGCCCAAGCACGATCACTCCGAAAATCGCTAGCGCCACCACCTGGGGCCACAGGGTATCCATGCCCGCGCCCTGCAGGAAAACACCGCGCACAATCTCCATGAAATAGCGCACCGGATTAATATACGTTAGCCATTGCACGCCGTCCGGCATATTGCGAATGGGAAACGTAAACCCGCTTAGCATGAAGAACGGCTGAAAGAACAGCGTCGTCGCCATCATCGCTTGCTGCTGCGTCCGCGA